>CAZFFD010000038.1:0-23509 GCA_964518035.1 uncultured Methanotrichaceae archaeon
CAACCACCGAGGTACCCGCTGTTGCAGAGGAGAAAGTCGTAGAGACTCCCGCTGAGACAGTAGTCGCCGAGGAGAACAACACCACCGCTGAGGTTAAGGAAGAGGCCCCCGCTGAGGTAAAGGAAGAGACCGCCACCGAGAACGAGACCGCTGAGCCCGCTGCCGAAGAGAAGGAAAACAAGACAGCTGAGCCCGCACCCGGATTCGAGAGCGTCTTCGCCCTTACCGGCCTCCTGGCAGTTGCCTACTTGGTTCTTGGCAGGAGAGAGTAAAAACAAATAGCTGGAGGGCTTAGGCTCTCCAGAACTATCCTCTTTTTCGGAAATTTAATCAGTTCTTTTCTCAGTTGGTCCTAACCAAAAACGATTTATATCCTTTCGCGGGTGTAAATGACTCGATCCGCTGATTCAACGGAAGATCAAAGAATGGGAGGACCTATAATGAAGAAGCTCGCGGCAATTATGCTTGTAGCCCTGATGATGCTATTCACAGCGGCCAGCGTATTTGCGTCTGAGGACGCTGAAGAGACCAATGAGACAGAAGTCGCTTCTGCTGAGGACGTCGCTGAAGAGGCAAATGAGACAGAGACCAACGAATCTGCAGAGAAAGAGACTGAGAGCGAACCCGCTCCCGGATTTGAGAGCATATTCGCCATTGCCGGCCTTCTGGCTGCCTCAAGCCTGGCCCTTGGCAGACGAGAGTAAGCAATAGAATAATAGTCTTTAAAATTTTTTGTGCTGACCATAAATTCCATTCTCTGACCAGTAGATGCATTCTACGAGCTTTCTGGTATAAGGATGCATGGGATTGCTGAGTACTTCATTTGTTGCTCCAATTTCCACGATTTGTCCTTTCTGCATGACAGCCATGCGATCGCTGACTTTTCTCGCTAGAGCTATGTCGTGCGTCACGAATAGCATTGCCAGACCCATCATCTCTTGAAGGTTCATCAACAGCTTCAAGATCTTAGCCTGAACGCTTGGGTCCAGTGCCGATGTAGGTTCATCTGCAACTAAAAGCTTCGGCTCAAGAGCTAGAGCCCTGGCTATGGCCACCCTCTGCGCCTCGCCGCCACTCAATTGATGTGGATATCTAGAAAGAAAATCGTCATCCGAAGACAACTCAACATGTTCTATGGCATTTATTGCCCTCTTTCTCCAGTCTTCTTCGCACCCCATTTTCTGCACTATGAGTGGTTCCATGACGGCATCCAGCACACTCATTCTATGGCTGATGGACTCCTTAGGATTTTGAAATACCATCTGCACCTTGCGATAGAACTCCAAGCTCCTTATGCCAACCCCCTTTCCTTCCAGTTGGATCTCTCCAGAATCCTCTTTGTAAAGGCCCATGATGATCTTGGACAGCGTGGTCTTGCCAGATCCGCTCTCTCCAACAATTGCCATCGTCTCTCCTTCATAAAGAGTCAGATTTATGTCCTGCAAAGCAATAAACGATCCAAAGCGTTTAGAGAGGCCCTTTAACTGCAGCAGCGGAAGAATGCCACCTCGATGGCAGGCGATCAGGCTTCCGTTTAGCCTCACAAGCTCAGGAACAATTCTCTCGCAAATCTCGATATGCTGCGTGCAGCGCTGATGGAATGGACATCCTGACAGTCCAAGAGTCATGTGGCCGGGAATGCCTTGAAGGTCTTTAGTCGCGTTCATCTTTAGAAAAGAGCGCAAGAGACCACGGGTGTAGGGATGTCGAGGATCTTTAACAAGCTTTTCGGTCTTTCCCTGCTCGATAATCTTTCCGGAGTAAAGCACTGCCATATGCTTGGTGAGAGCCGAGGCCAAAGAGATATCGTGAGTGATCAAAAGAGACATTCTTCCAGACATGGCAAAAGCAAAAAGCCTTATGATATCCGCTTTGGTAAGTGGGTCCAGTGATGCAGTTGGCTCATCCAATATTAAAAGATCTGGATCGTTTGCCAATGCCATGGCGATGAGAACCCTCTGTCGTTCTCCCCCGCTTAGCTGATGTGGATAGCTTCTGCCTTTATTCCTGGAAAGCCCAACGGAAGTGAGCAGCACTGAAACCCGTTCATCCAGAGCTTTTTTTCCCGGCCTGGTGTGACAGAGAATGGCTTCTTCTATCAGATCCTCAATTCTGTAAACTGGATCCAGGGCATCCTCCACGTTCTGAAAGACCATAGCCATATCTTGCCCACGAATCTTTCGATACTCTTGCTCTGAGATATCCAGAAGATCTCTGCCCAGAAAACTAATCTCACCAGATGCACTGCCAGATATGAGTCCCATGATTGCAAGAGCAAGTGTGGTCTTTCCGGCTCCAGATTCACCAACAACCGAAATTGAGTCGCCCGGCATCAGATCCAAATTTATTCCATGCAGGATCTCAGCCTTGCCGAAGCAGACACAGAGATTCCTGATTTTCAACATTGCTCTTTGCTCCTTTCCAAAGGTCCGGGCACAAGCCTCGGGTCCATAGCGGCCTCCAGAGAAAAACCAATGAAGCAGAGTGCTACCAGGGTCAAAGATAGAGCCAAACCCGTAGGAAGCAGCCACCATTTCCAGACTTCCAAATATGTAAAATCAAGAGCCTGGTGTATCATCTTGCCCAAGCTTATGGTCATTGGGTCCGAGACCCCCAGGAAGCCCATGCCGGCCTCCATGAAGACTGCTCTTCTCGCGTCCTGAACAGTCATAGCCATAATCAGAGGGCCAAGCTCTGGGGCGATGTGGCTCTTGAAGATGTGCCTGCGGCCTGCCCCAAAAGTTTTAGATGCATAAATGTGCTCCCTCTCTTTCAGGCTTAAAACCTGAGAACGAATGATCCTTGCACCTTCAGGCCAAGATAAGAGGGATATCATCAGAATAGTAATCAGAAGATTTGGTCGAATGTAAGCCGCTACCAGGATCATCACGATAATAGGAGGAACAGAGTACATGGCATCAACAATCCGCATCCAGATGCACTCATACATCCCGCCGATCAATGCAGCCGAGGCCCCAACCAGAACGCTTAGAATGACAGAGATGACGGCTACTCCTGCGGCTACAAGCAGAGTAGTCCGCGCTCCATAAAGAAGCCTGCTCCAGATGTCCTGGCCCAGAGAATCCGTCCCCAGCGGATGCATTAACGATGGGTGACTGAAGATCTGGCCTGTGTAGCAGTCAGGCGAGAAGAATGTGAGCACAGGTGCAAAGACAGCCATGAACACAATTGTCGCGAGAATGAATAGCCCAGCAAGAGCCAGTCGATCGGAAGCTACCGCTCTGAATGGATCAATGTGCATATCTCACCCTCGGATCGAGCTTGCTGTAGAGAAGGTCCACAAATAGGTTGATGGTTAGAACGAGGACAGTCAGCAAGAGCAAAATTCCCTGGATCAGAGGATAGTCTCGAGAACTGAGAGCTGTATTCAATAGCAACCCAACTCCGGGATAGGAGAAGACGATCTCTATGAAGAGCGTCTGGATCAAAAGGTGGGGGATGCGCATTCCCGTCTCCGTGACAACAGGAAGCAGAGAGTTTCTGCCAGTGTGAGCATATTTCACTTTAAATTCCGAGCACCCAATGGCACGAGAAGTCATGATGAATGACTCTGCCAGCATCGATATGACTGTACTTCTGGTGATGAGAAATGTATCACCCACCAGTACCAAAACCAGTGCAGATACCGGAAGAGCCAGGTGACGGCACAGATCCTTTGAATAATCAAGACCCTCCAGCCCGGAGTAGGGAGTGATTGCGCCGAAGAGTGGAGCCCAACCCAAGCTCACACCAAATATCAAGAGCAACAATATGCCCATGAAAAACATCGGAAAGCCACTCAAGAATATGAGCGAGGCCGTTAGTCCGCGGTCCAGCAGCTTGCCCCGCCGGCTGGCAGCCTCAATTCCCATGATGACACCTATCACAGTAGCTATTGCCAGGGCCAGAAGTGTGAGGAGCAGCGTCCAGGGCAGAGCGTCCATGATAACCGCAGAAACCTGATCTTTATAATAATAAGAATAGCCAAGATTGCCATGTAAAAGACCTATGAGATATGTTGCGAGCTGATCCGTCCAGGTTCTGTCCAGAGCAAACTGCTTGATCAAATGAGCCTCCATCTCGGCAGTCATGGAAACCAGTGCCTCGTCGCCATAAATTGCATGCAGCGGGTCTCCTGGCATCAAGCGTGGCAGCGCAAAATTCAGGGAGAATATGGCGGCGAGTGCTATTACATAGTTGAGAATCAGCCCTCTGCCAGGCAGCTCGTTTTTCATTTGCTGATCCTATTCCTCCTCGTCTAGTTCGAATTGCTTTTTGGGTTGCGTTTCATCATCACAAATCTTCGAGCCAACTCTACAGAGCACCTGCTTGATAGGAGTATTTTAACTAAGAAGTTTAGAATTTTGTAGTCACTATAGATCAGGATAGCATAATTCCAGATTGGCTTGACATGAGACAGCCAAGCCTAATAAATCGCCTCTGATTAGTGCAGCATCATACTGGATTTCCAATTGGGCTTGACTCCAGATTATCGTTCTTCAGCCTCAGTGATTTGCGATATGATCTTGGGCTGGATAGACCCACATTGGAACAGGCAGCCTCTGACAGATCTGATGACCTTCCTCGGATTTGCCATTTCTAGCAGCAACCCAATTCAATAGCGGTATCAAAACTGAGTCTCTAAGCTCTGTTCCATCGTTTGTAAGCACGTACTCAACTCTCGGAGGTATTTCGGCAAATGATTCTCTCTTGATCAAGCCTTCGGCTTCGAGCTCTTTTAGCGCATCAGACAGAGCTTTTGGGCTGATGTCAAGCAGAATATCCATCAATCCACCAAATCTTAGCCTTTCATGATAGCCTATGGCATTGATTATGAGAAGAGTCCATTTTTTTCCGATAACGCTTATCGTGCGCCTAAGCGGACAGGTATCGACATATTCACACTTTTCATTCATAGTAATACTTTCCTAATCTATAGGGACTACAAAATTCTAAACTCGATTGCTTAAATACTTTTCATTGGGATGTAATCGAAACTGATTGAGTGAATATCAAAGCTCCAATGATGGGTGCAAATATGAATAGAAAGATAATCACGTTGATAATGCTCATAACCATGATGCCTGGAATAGTCTTGGCTCAGAGCGCTGTGAGCGAGAGCACAATTGTAGATGAGTTGGGATCTAAAGCGGCGAAAATTGCAATGGAAGAGCTCAAGTTTGAGAAAGGTGACTGCAATATTCTGGCATTAACCGATGCAGGATATGCAGAGATCAATAGCCTGACCACCCAGGAAGCATTGTCGGCTATTGCAAATGAGACCGGAATGAATGAAGGAGATGGCAATCTTTTTCGTGTCCTTCGAGCTAACAACAAGCCTTTGTGGTTCTTCTTTTTTAACAAGTCAACGGGCCGCGCCATCTATATGCAGGTCGAAGACAAAGCCCTCGAAAGATCTTCAGACGAGTTTGAAGCTCTGAGCAATGATCAAATCTTTTGCAAAATCTCCAGAGCTAATGCAGATCTCAGATACCTGCTAAATCACACAGATGAGGGAAATGCGACATTTAACGGAAAGGCCTTTAATGGCAATGAATTCGCATTGATGGGCATAGCTAATATCTGGGCACAGCCACAATCGACCTTTGACTTCCTGCAAGCAGCATGCTTTCACGACCACCTCTGCCCTGGTGTGACAGGCGGCTATATGATTGCTAAATATATTGAAAAGGTGCTGCCAATAACCAACGAAAGCGAGAGCTACAAGGTAATTGCAATTCCACAGTGGTGCAAAGATGATCTTTTGCAGCTTCGCTGGGATGCAACGCCCGGCAAAAGCGGCATGTTCGTCATGGCGCTGACAGATGCCGAAGAAAAAGCGCTAAATCTCAAGTATAAAACAGATGTATCCGGCATCTACGTTCGCTGGAATGAGACTGCCAAAAAGGGAGATGCTCTGGTTTTGGGATTCAACTGGACCACTATGTACAACCTGACTGGAACAGACAACTGGAAGGGTCCATCCTGGGCCACTATGCTGGTCATGGACATTAGGATGATGGACTACTGGAACCGACCAGAAGTTGCCATATCCACACTAAAGAAGTTCACAGTGGATCAAGATAAGCTGGAGATGATGCAAAACGCAGGCATGCATCCACTTAAGGTAGCCGGAGTACTGTAGACGGGAATGATTGCAGAGAGATTGATCAAATGAAAGGAGGAATCATCTTTTGAAGAGAATAGACCTAATTGTCAAAGGACTTCTATTATTGGCGATAACGCTGCTGATCTCCGGCTCCGGATGCGCAGATGAGAACGTGCCGATCTATACTATTGGCGACACCACCGGCGATTGGGGATTTCCTTCGCCTTATGGACATTATGCTCGCGGCCCAGGGTACATAAGGATGAGTCTTATCTTCGATACGCTCGTCTGGAAAGATGATACCGGATATGTTCCGGCTCTTGCTGAGAGCTGGCAGATGGAAGGAAACGACGCATATGTCTTCAACTTGAGAAAGAACGTCACCTGGAATGACGGTGAGGTGTTCACCGCCAATGATGTTGTCTTCACCATTGACTACATCAAGCAGCATCCCTATTCGTGGGTAAACTCCAACCCCATAAAAGCGGCTGAAGCTCTGGATGACAATACTGTTAAGATCTTCCTGAATTATTCATATGCTCCTTTCCTGGAAATGATAGCAGGCACTCTTCCGATTCTTCCGGAGCACATTTACAAGAGCGTCAGCAATCCGGATGAGTTCCAGGACGACGACACTCTTGTCGGAACAGGCCCATACAAGCTTGTGAATTATGACAAGACGCAAGGGACGTATCTCTACGAGGCCTATGATGACTACTACCTAGGCTCTCCGAATGTGAAACAGATCAGGTTCGTGAAGATAAGCAATGAAATGGCAGCAGCCGCTTTAGAAAATGGTGACGTTGATGCTGTCGGTGTACCCGCAGAGACTGCGGATATGCTCAAGACTGCCGGCTTTGTGGTTCTTGAGGGACCGCGTGATGGTATCGCCAAGATCATGGTCAACCATAAAAAGGAGCCTTTTTCGGACACCAGGTTCAGGCAGGCGCTGTACTATTCAATCGATCGCCAGGCTCTGGTGGACAATGCCCTTCGCGGCTATGGCATCATCGCCAGCTCCGGGCTTTTCTCTCCGGATAGCGAGTGGTACAATCCAGATGTCGAGCAGTACGATTATGACATGACCAAAGCAAAAGATCTGATGTCTGAGATGGGCTATGCTAAAGACGGGCAGTATTTCTCCAAAGCTGGCCAGATTCTTGGGATAGAGATGCTGGTTACCTCCTCAAATGAGCGTGTGGGTGAGATGATACGACAGCAACTCGATGCAGCCGGATTCAAGGTCAACCTGCGCAGCATAGACTCAAAGACCCTCGACAGCCTTGTTGGCGAATGGAACTTTGATCTCGCTCTGAACAGCCACGGCGGCATGGGGGGAGACCCAGAAATTCTCAACCGGATCATCGGGGAGGGCTATGCATTCAACAGCGCCCGCTACATGGCAGATGAAAAGCTCAACGATCTCTTGAGTGACGAAGTCAGTGAGATGGACCCTGCCAAGAGAAAAGAGCTTGTATTCGAAGTCGAAGCTGTCCATGCCCAGGATCTTCCATCTTTGCCCCTGTACTATTCGAATTCGTATTGGGCTCATGACGGCAAGGTGGATGCCTACTACACCAAGCAGGGAGTTGCCAACGGCATACCAATAGCTCAGAATAAGCTGTCTTTTGTGAAATGAGATTGAAAAAATGAAGGCAAGCAGGCAAGCGATCACTGCTTGCCATTCTTTTTGTCTGGAGAAATGGATATGAAGATATTGATTTGCGGAAAAGGCGGAAGCGGAAAGAGCACAGTATCAGCACTATTGGCCAGAGAACTCTCAAAGAACGCAGACCGTGTCCTGGTGGTTGATACTGATGAATCCAACTTTGGGCTCTACAAGCAACTGGGTTTTGAGCAGCCCCGTGACTTCATGGAACATCTTGGGGGAAAGAAATCTCTGACTGAGATATTGATTAAGTTCATCAGATCTGAGGGAAGAGAAGACCTGAAGATCCTGGATGAATTCGCTCCGGAAGAGATTCCCAAGGAGCTCGTAGTCGGAGACGACGATATAAAACTGATTGCCATCGGCAAGATTCATGAGTTTGGTGAAGGCTGTGCCTGTCCGATGGGTGCACTTGCAAGAGAGTTTCTCGAAAAGCTCAAGGCCGACGGCTGGAACGTGGTAGTGGATACTGATGCAGGAATAGAGCATTTTGGTAGAGGCGTCGAGGCAGGCTGCGACAAGATCGTGGTTGTTGTAGATCCAAGCTTTGAGTCTGTCCAGCTCTCCGCCAAGATCTCAGAGATGGGTGCCAAGATTGGAAAGCCTGTCTATTTCATCCTCAATAAGATGGATGAGAAGTCCCAGGAGCTGTCAAATCTGGTGGACAAGGCCAAAGTGATCGGGACTGTGCCCTTTGATCAAGAGGTCTTCAAGGCCTGTCTGAAGGGTGAGAGAATACCCGCGATACCAGGGATAAAGCCAATAGTTGATCGATTGCTTGCGGCCTGAGAGGAATATATGATATTAAAAGCCAGTCAAAGGGAGAATATCCTGCCCCTTCCAGTAGTTCTGATCTCCACCATTTCTAAAGAGGGGACTAGAAATGCTGCCCCCTGGTCGAATTTTACGCCAATCCTTCGACCTCTGGACGAGATCGTTCTCGCATCCTGGATCAAGCGCGATACGTTGAACAACATCCGTCAGACTGGAGAGTTCGTGGCAAATATCCCGCCGGTTGGAATGGAAGATGCTGTGATGGTCTGTGCCAGAAACTATCCTCCTGAGGTGGATGAGTTTGAAGAGGCAGATCTCAAAGCCCGGCCTTCGGTGAAGGTGAAGGCACCTGGAATCGATGGCTGCCTGGCCTGGGCAGAGTGCACCCTCAAAGAGGAGATTGTGCGAGATAAATTCGTATTGGTCATAGGCAAGGTGGTGCACCTGGAGGTTGACGATCGGTTCTTCAGTGTCCAGGGCGAGATGGACTTTCAGAGAGCAAAGCCTCTGGGTGTGATACTTGGCCAGAATGGCATGAGCTTTACTTATCCTGAATTTTCCGGAAGGCATGCTGAATACAAAGAGATGTTTCAAAGCCCTGTGATCCGGCAAAAGCAGTCAGTGTCAAATGCAGAAGAAATGGGCCGTTTGATCCGTGACAACCAGAATGGGCAAAGCAGTTATATCCAATAAAAGCCCAATATTCAATCGATTATGATCATCAATCGTGAGATAGAAAGCTCCGAGTTCGTTCGAGATGCCCAGTTCTGGGATAAGCAGGATGGTATCGTTCAGTGTGGCCTGTGTCATCAGAATTGTCGCATCCGTCCCGACCATCGGGGATTATGCGGCGTCCGGGAGAACCAGAATGGCAATCTCATGACCCTGGTATATGGGAAGCTGGTGGCAGCCAATATCGATCCAATTGAGAAGAAGCCGTTATTTCATTTTTTGCCTGGAAGCCTCGCTTATTCGATAGCTACCGTGGGATGCAACTTTCGTTGCCTGCACTGCCAGAACTCCGACATCTCTCAACTGCCGAGAGAGACTGGAAGGATCCCAGGGGACTATGTGTCTGCCGAGAAGGTTGTGGCTGATGCCAGGGACTCTGGCTGTGAGTCCATCGCCTATACCTATACCGAGCCCACAGTCTTCTTCGAGTATGCCTTTGATGTGGCGACACTTGCCCGTCGATCTGGCCTCAAGAACGTCTTTGTCAGCAATGGCTACATCGAAGAGGAACCGGCCCAAAAGATCATACCTTTCCTGGATGCAATCAACATCGATCTGAAAGGCGACGACCAGTTCTACAAGAATGTCTGCGGAGCACGGATCGAGCCCGTTGAGAAAAACATTGAGCTATTCTGGAAGAAGGGTGTCTGGGTAGAGGTTACGACTCTTATCATCCCTGGTTACAACGACTCGCCGGAAGTCTTGGAGGAGCTTGCCGGCTTTTTGGCTGGAGTTAGCCCGGACATGCCCTGGCACATCTCCGCCTTCTATCCCATGTACAAGATGAGTGATGTTGCACGGACTGGAATCGAGTCGCTGCGCCGGGCAATCGACGCCGGAGAGCGAGCCGGACTCAAATACGTTTACGCTGGTAATATCCCGGGTGTTAGCGAGAACACACTCTGTCCGGAATGCAAAGAGACTGAGATCGAGAGGCAGGGATACAGGATAATGAGTAACTCGGTGAGCGATGGGCACTGCTCACAGTGCGGCTCGCCACTGGCCGGCGTCTGGTCCTAGATGCTGGGCACAAAACTCTTAAGTATTGAGCAGCACAGCTCCTCTTCTTATATGTCATTTTGCTCGGTAGAGGAAGCGATTTTAGATATCCAGGCTGGACGTTTTATAATCGTCCTGGACGATGAGAACCGTGAGAACGAGGGCGACCTCGTGATAGCCGCGGAAAAGGCTACTCCTGAAGCCATCAACTTCATGGTCCGACACGCCCGAGGTCTGGTCTGCATGCCAATGACAGGAGAGAGGCTTGATGAGCTGGAGCTGCCTCTCATGACTGCCCAAAACACTGAGTCTATGCATACCGCTTTTACCCTGTCTGTTGATGCCAAGTTCAACACCACTACCGGTATTTCCGCTTTTGATCGAGCTACAACTGTCCGGACACTTATCGATCCCAAAACCAGGCGCAGTGACATTGTCACTCCAGGGCATCTCTTCCCGCTGCGATCAAAAGAGGGCGGAGTCCTGCGACGAACCGGGCACACCGAGGCGTGCATCGACTTGGCCCGGCTGGCGGGCCTCTATCCGGCTGGCGTTATCTGCGAGATCATGAATGAGGATGGCAGCATGGCCAGGCTCTCTGAGCTAGAAAAATTTGCTGAGGAGCACGGCCTGAAGATGCTCACCATTGAGAGCCTGATCAGCTACCGCATGAAACAGGAGTGTCTCATCAGGAAGGTTGCGGACGTGAGCATGCCAACCGTTTATGGAGACTTCCGGGCCATAGGCTATGAGTCCGTTCTGGACGGACAGTGCCACGTTGCCCTGGTGGCCGGAGATCCCACTGCTCCCGATGCCCTCGTCAGAGTTCACTCGGAGTGCCTGACGGGCGATGTCTTCTCATCCAAACGTTGTGACTGCGGCGACCAGATGCGTCGGGCACTGCGCCTTATCAGCGAGAACGGAAATGGTGTCCTGGTTTACATGCGCCAGGAGGGCAGGGGAATCGGTCTTGCTAATAAGCTACGCGCCTATGCCCTGCAGGATGCGGGATCAGATACCGTGGAGGCCAACAATGAACTGGGCTACCCTGCGGACCTCCGAGATTACGGCATAGGTGCCCAGATTCTTGTCGATCTGGGCATCAAGGAGATACGACTCCTGACCAACAACCCCCGAAAGGTCATTGGCCTCGAGGGCTACGGCATGAAGATCGTAGAGCGAGTCCCGCTGGAGATCGAGCCCAACAGCGTCAATAGAAGATACCTGGAGACAAAAAGGGACAAGATGCATCACTTCCTTCTCCAAGACGACCTGCCTTGATCAGTCAATCGTTATTCGTTTCCTGGTGGTGACGACCTCTTTGGGAATGGCAATCCTCAGCACGCCATCCGCGAGCTTTGCCACCGCCGACTCCATTTTAACTCCAGCAGGAAGCGATACAGTTCTCTCGAACTTCTTGTAGGTGCGTTCGCGTTTGTGGTAATTTTTTTCTGAGATCTCTGTCTCCGTTTTTCTCTCTGCCACCACTGACAGATCGTTGTCTGATATGACGATATCAACATCCTTCTTGTCTATGCCCGGCAGATCCATGGTGACGATAATCTCTTCATCCGTCTCCTGTACGTCTGCCAGAGGCCGGATCATGCTTTGCTGATCCCCTGCCACTTCGACCTCCTGCATCAGCTCACCCATCCGCTTTTGCATCCGCTCCATCTCATCGATGTATTTGGATTCAAGGTTTGTGAGGCCAAGATCATCCATCAGTCGGCTCATCCTCTTCTGCAGCTTCTTCAGCTCCTCGGCGGCTACCAATCCTGTCATAAAAGCACCATAATAGTAAATGCGTCTACCGCTTACATTTATTGCGATAGATACGCATTTTGGATCTGCACCACCTCTAAGGAGTTTTTTGCGGCGGCGTACTCCAAAAGGGGCTCCCGGTTTAGCTCCAAAAAGACGTGTCCCCAGTTGAATTTTGACAAGATTAGCTCCGCCTGAGATGGCTGCCCCAATATGAAAAGACCTGCCGCCAGGGCCTCTACTGTGGAGAGCTTGAAGGGCTTGCCATAATTTACAGGATTGGCAGCAACCAGGAATGGCAGCGCCCTTTGATTGAGGCTGAGGCGCTCGAAGACCTCCTCAGCATGTGCCCAGCTGCAGTCCAGGGCAGCCAAGCCTCTGGCTCCCCGGTCCTCTGGGGAGAGGGCCTTCTCTGAGAAAGGGCTTAAAACCAGGAAAGGCCTAAGTTGGTTGACGTGAGTTGTCAAGCGAGCCAAATCGAAGCGAGCCAGCTTTTTGCCTGAGCACTTCTTGGGGTCACACTGGTTTGCATGGTAAACTAGAAGTTGCATATTGCTATTGGTCCACCGATAATCCTATTAACATTGTGTTCAACTGCCTAGCTAGCCATTGAGCGAGGAGCTTTCTGATGAGCGAGGTCTCCAAAGAGTACAACTTTAGTTATGTAGAAGAGAAATGGGTGAACAGCTGGGACAGTTCCATCTATCACTTCGACTGGGAGTCGAAGAAACCACAGTATATTATAGATACTCCCCCGCCTTACCCCACGGGAAACTTCCATATCGGAAATGCTCTCAACTGGTGCTATATCGATTACGTGGCTCGCTACAAACGAATGCAGGGCTACAATGTCATGTTCCCGCAGGGCTGGGACTGCCACGGGCTGCCAACTGAGGTCAAGGTGGAGGAGCTTAACCACATTACCAAGAATCAGGTCCCCAGAGAGGAGTTCAGAAGGCTGTGCGAGAAGCTGACAGACGAGGCAATCGTCCGCTTCCACAAGTCCATGGGAAGGCTTGGGCTTTCCATAGACTGGTCTAACGAGTACGTTACCATGAAGCCGGAGTACTACGGAAAGACCCAGACATCCTTCGTCCGGATGTACGAGAACGGCCAGATCTACAGGGATGATCATCCAGTCAACTGGTGCCCACGCTGCGGCACGGCCATTGCCTTCGCGGAGGTCGAGTACGACACCAGGACAACGACCCTGAACTACATGCGCTTTGTTTCAGAAGAAGGCGAGATGCAGATCGCAACCTCCCGGCCCGAGCTTCTCCCGGCATGCGTGGCTGTAGCCGTCAATCCAAATGACGAGCGCTACTCCAAATTCATAGGCAAGACCGTAAGGGTTCCAATTTTCAATTACGAGGTTCCTGTTCTGTCCGACCCCGTCGTGGACACAAGCTTTGGAACTGGAATCGTCATGATCTGCACCTTCGGAGACAGGCAGGACGTGAGGTGGTGGCTGGAGCATCACCTTCCACTCCGTCAGGCCATAGATCGCGAGGGAAAGCTGAACGCCATCGCTGGGCCTTACCAGGGACTGTCAGTTACCGATGCCAAGAACAAGATCACTGAGGACATGAAGAAAGAGAGCATAATCTTCAAGCAGGAACCTCTAGAGCAGAACGTCGGCCTCTGCTGGAGATGCAAGACGCCGATAGAGATCCTCTCAGAGAGGCAGTGGTTCGTCAAGATCAATGCTGAGGAGATCAAGAAAGCGGCAGATGAGATCAACTGGGTGCCGCCTCACATGCAGGTCAGGCTCAAGAACTGGGCAGACTCGGTTGAGTGGGACTGGTGCATCTCCCGGCAGAGGATCTTTGCGACGCCAATTCCTGTCTGGTACTGCCGGGCCTGTGGTGAGGTAATGGTGGCCAAAGAAGAGTGGCTTCCACTCGACCCCAATCAGAAGCAGCCTCAGGCGAAATGCAAATGCGGCAGCTCCGATTTCATCCCTGAGAAAGATGTCCTCGACACCTGGATGGACAGCTCAATCTCGGCTTTAGCTGTCGCCGGCTGGCCGAACAGAAAAGATCTGCGCATGCCCACACAACTGCGACCTCAGGGGCACGATATCATCCGGACCTGGGCATTTTACACAATACTTCGCACCCAATCTCTGGAGGGGATGAGACCCTGGGACACCATCCTCATCAACGGCATGGCTTTAGGCGAGGACGGGCACAAGATGTCCAAGTCCTTAAACAACTTCATCCGCCCTGAGGAGGTCTTCGAGGTCAATGGAGCTGATGCTCTGCGCCAGTGGGGTGCTATGGGCGGCAGTCCCGGAAACGATATCATGTTCCAGTGGAAGGAGATAACTGCAGCCAGCCGTTTCCAGCAGAAGCTGTGGTCAATATTCCGCTTCGCGCTTCCCTTGATCGCTGATGTGGACGCGAGTCCCTGCCAGGTGGACCGCTGGCTTTTAGGTGAGCTGGATCAGCTCATCGAGAAGACCACACAGGCGATGGACGCTTTCCAGTTCGATGAGACCATGAAGGCCATCCGGGGATTTGCCTGGGAGACCCTGGCCGACAATTACATCGAGCTGGTCAAGGCCAGGCTCTACGGCCCGGACAGTCCTGAGAAGAGAGCGGCACAGAGCACTTTGTTCAAGGCTTTGGAGACCATCGCCCGGCTCATGGCACCATTTACCCCGTTCATCTCAGAGGAGATCTTCCATACCTTGACCGGGAAGAGCGTGCACGTTCAGAGCTGGCCCAAGACATCCGGTATAGCCATCGATCCGGCAGGTCTCGCCATCAAGGAGATTGCTGCATCTTTGAGGCGCTACAAGGCTGAATTGGGCATGGCCCTCAATTCGCCTCTTCCTGGAATTGTGGTTTACTCTGATCTTGGGCTGGAGACCTTCGATCTGTCGGGCGTAGCCAACTCCAATGTGGAGAGCCGGACGACTGGCCCTGAGATAGAGATGAAGCCCGTAGCCGTCAAGCCGCAGATGAAGATCCTGGGTCCCAGGTTTAAGGATAAGAGCGGCAAGATCATCAAGGCGTTAGGCGGCATGAACCCGGCGGATGTGGCAAGCCAGAAGGCCAAAGGATCCATTGCCGTATTGGTCGATGGCGAGACGATTGAAGTTCCGCCGGAGGCAGCCGAGATTGTCATGGAGACTCTTTCAGCGGGACTTGCCGTGGATGTTCTGAGGCTGGAGAAGGCCACGGTGCTGGTTCGAAGATGATCGAGGTCGAAGTCAAGGCCCGCGCTCCAGAGGACATTGTCGAGAGGATCGCCGCCCTGGGGGCCGAATTTAAGGTTGTGGAGAACCACCATGACCTATATTTTAATTCGCCGATTCGCGACTTTAAAGAGAGCGATGAAGCCCTTCGAATTCGCATCAAGGAAGACGGAGCCCGCCTGACCTACAAGGGACCAAAGCTCGATCTCTCGACAAAATCGCGGAGGGAGTTGACTGTGAAGATCGATGATCATCAGCAGATGAAAGAGATTCTTTGCTCTCTTGGCTACGTCCTCTCCGCTCAGGTGAAGAAGCGCCGGAGCAAGTACGCCTACCAGGGTGCAGTCCTTGCACTGGACGAGGTAGAAGGCCTGGGACGCTTCATCGAGGTGGAAGCAGAGGGCTCTGGAGACTATGAGGACGAGAGAGAGAAGGTTTTAGTCATCATGGGCCGTCTGGGACTCACCGAGTCGATTCGCAGTTCATACCTGGAGCTTCTCGAAGAGAGTGAACTCGGGCTTGCCGCAGGCAAGAGAGAGAAAATCTGATGACCGATAGTTCAAAGATTCATGTTCTGGTGATGCTGTTTTTCGTGATAGTAGTCCAGATCCTTGCCCTGGCCGTCACCCCTGCCATATCAGCAAGCGACAGCAGGGTCTTTCAGGATCCTACATCCACATCGAATCCGTTTATCTATATGATTCTCATCCTGGCTTTCACAGCTCTTCTTCTCCTGGCCATAAAGATGAATAAGGGCTGGATCATCAGCGGATTTATCCAATTATCGATAGCATTAAGCATATATTACCTGGTTGTGGCCTTTTTGCCGCCACTTCTGGCCCTGTTGCCCACTGTGGCCGTTCTCCTGCTCATTCGTTACTATCCTGAGTGGTATGTAGTCGATATCTTCGGCATTGCGGTCTGTGCAGGAATCAGCTCGCTTTTCGGAGTGAGCATGACAACTCTGCCTGCCCTCATGCTCCTCATAATCCTGGCAGTCTATGATGCCATATCCGTCTACAAGACAAAGCATATGGTCTCGCTTGCAGAGGGCGTGATCAAGATGAAGGCACCGCTTCTCTTCGTGGTGCCGAAGAGCCGGAACTACAGCTTCAGGAAGGATCAGTCCCTGCTCACCCATGAGACGGGCGGCAGCCAGCCCCAGGCTGCAATCCCTCCGGCCAAGGGAAAAAGGGGCGCCTATTTCCTGGGGCTGGGAGACGCCATCATCCCAACAATCCTCGTCATCTCTGCCAACACATCGCTTCCTGCCGGCGGGCTATTCGGGGTGAACATCCCTACGATCGGAGCAATGCTCGGCACCTATCTGGGCTTTCTCGCCCTCATGACGACGTCGCGAGACAGGCCCCAGGCGGGGCTGCCCTTTCTCAACAGCGGAGTTATACTGGGATTTTTGGCTGGGTGTGCGATAGCGGGGATAAGGCCGTTTTGAAGAAGTCGGTTTCCCGCAATTTCCTATGGTGAACACAAGACTGCCTGGCATCAAGGCAGTCCTTTCGTTGCTGCTGAAAGTCAATCCCATTCAGAGTGCCAGATCGATTATTTGACGCCAGTTATGAGAAACTGATCTCCTGAGTGCCCCCATTTCAGGTAATCGAGTGTTGTCAGAAGCTTCCTGTTGAGGTTCGCCACAACGGCGATATCCTTGAAGCCAATCTCCCTGAGGATCTCGATGTCAGCATCTGGCCGTTTCGCATTGCTCGACCACAATCTCTCTCTCCAGCCATCATCATTCGTGCTCTGATCACCGGGCCGACTCCGCTCAGCCAATGCCGATGAGACGAGCGCCCACAGTTTTTTTGTCCAGGGTTTGTTTTGGCCGTCAAGATACCAGTTGCCGTCCACCACCACCAATCGTCCTCCGGGCCTCAGAACTCTATGCCATTGTGCAATTGCATTCTTCGGATCGGGAAGGCTCCAGAGAACATATCTGTTTACCACTGCATCAAATGACGCCTCGCTGAATGGCAGATTTTCTGCGTCTGCCAACACCAGCTCCACGGAATTATGTAGTGTCGCGGAGTTCTCTCTCGCCTTTGCCAGCATCCTCTCTGATGCGTCGATTCCTGTGACATCATAGCCCATATCGGAGATCAGATTTGCCACAATCCCCGGTCCTGTCCCAACATCCAGTATTTTATGACGATCCTCTCCCAGGAATTCTGCGAATATCCTCTGCCATACGGTTTTGTCCCTCCGGAAAAATATCACATGGCGAACGTTTTTGTCATAACCTGAAGCCCTTGTATTCCAGTGGCTTCGGATACGATCTTTCATGCTCCTGTCCTCCATAAAAAAATGGTGAGAATGGCCACTTACATCACCAATTTTGGTATTCAGGATATACGAAAGCACCTTGGTTTTTGATGTCGAAGTCTATGCGGAGGAAATTATCCACATATTCCTGATGCACGGCCTCTGGATCAATATCCTGGAATAGGTCGGGATAGAACAATTCTGCCATGTAAGCAGTGCCTATGATGTTGTTTCCTGCGCCGAGCAGCAACAGGTAGTCCAGACAATATACGTCATCATTTTTTACTGCATCAACATTGGCAAGCTCTGTGCGATTCATGACCTGCTCTTTTGAGGCGATCATCTTGGTCAGGTCATCAGTCTCATAACCACCATCGCCATAGCTTTCAACGCCTACGAATATGTATTTTGGATTTTCTTTTGTCACGAATTCGGGTTGTACCTCCAGCATTGCACCGTATTTGGGATCATTCGGCCCTACCACTTCATCGAGGATATTTTTTCCGCCCGCCATCGTGATGATCTGACCGAGATTGCTGCCTGAGGCATAGCAGTAATAGGGTGTATATTCAAAGACGCATGTAGGCCTTTCTTCTTCCGGAATGGATTTCGTTCTGCTTGCGAATATGTTGTAGTACTTTGAGTACCAATCTATGAACCTTTCAGCCTCGGACTCTTTGTCCAGAATATATCCATAGGTCCTCACATTCTTCACCAGTGTATCCTGCTCGCGCATATTGAGACAGATTAAGGGAATGCCATTGAGATTCTTCTCGAAGATGCGCTTCTGATCCAGGCCACCTATCAAGGCACTAGCTCGTTCGAGATTTGTCTGAACTGCATCTGGGTTCAAGCTGATGATCTTCTCGAAGTCGCAGTTGTTCGGGCTGTTTCCAACAAATGGCAGTTCTGCTAATTCCGGCAAGAACGTAATCTGTTTTGTCCTGTCCTGGCCATATGCTACCAGTATGTCTTCTGCGTCCAAGATCCTGGTCATCTCAACTCCTGAATATCCCATATTTACCAGGCGTTTGATGGGCTTGTTTACTGTTACATTCTCACCAAAAATATCTACAAATGTGAGCTTTTCTTCAGAACCATCCAGCATCTTTTGGAGCTGTTCTGTATCACTTCCATCAATCTTGCCATCAAAATTAGCATCAGCAAGTTTTGTGGCATCGTTTGTGCCCGACATTATGCTTTCAAGATACTGTAGATCATCGTTATTTAGCAGATCGTCCATATTGGCGTTCCCGTAGATCTCAAGGACAAAGTCAGCAGCATCCGCGGAAAAAGATGTCAGAACCAGGCTGATCAGTATCCAGTCAAAGCAGCTTCTTCTCTCCATAGACAGTCCTCCGTGTGTCTTCTGTTGCATCTCATCAATATTTAGCACTAAACTAGTATTAGTTGATAACTATTACGCATCAAAAACTAATATAGTAGCACTAATAGTATATCAGGAATTCATTGAGATGCGAAATCGTTGTTCGTTGTTGGCCGTTAAGGAAATCTGCCGCGTATCTTTCAGACCTTCAGTCAAACGCAGGCGTCACTTTGAAGCTATGCTAAGACAACACAGAATAAATGAGCCGCAACAGCTTGCAGAACCGCGTCAGAAGCGTATCGATTCCGAATATCTGGTTATGGCTATCCGTCTTTGTCTCGGTAATGGCAGCAATAACTAGCCTGATGGGGATCTTTTTCCAAAAAACTTATTCCAGAGAGGCTGAAGCCTGGGCTGTTCAAGCCGTCGGGCAGGATTTTGCTAACTTGGCAGTTGTTGCTCTTATGCTCGTTTGCACTTATTATCTATCGAAAAAATCGCTGAAAGCATACCTTGTCTGGTTGGGCGCTTTTATCTATCTTGTCTACGCCTTTGCAATCTATGCTTTCTTTATCCATTTCAATTTTCTATTTTTAGGATATATTCTAATCTTGAGCTTATCATTCTATACTCTGATAGGCGGGTTGATGAATGCAGATCCAACAATTCTGTCGCAGTCTCTGCTTCACAATACCAAATCGAAGATGGCAAGCGTGCTGTTGATGATCATAGGAATTTTGTTTGGATCACTATGGCTGAGCGAAATAGTCCCTGCTCTTCTCTCAAATAAAATACCATCGGACCTTGTTGAAACCGGATTGTGGGTAAATCCTATTCATGTATTGGATCTGGCCTTTGTATTGCCAGGTATGGTCATCACCTCAGCATTGCTATGGCGAAAGAATCTATTGGGATTTCTGATGGCAGTGCCTCTTTTGATATTTTCAGCAACAATGGGCATGGGAATAATTGCCACGTTCATCATTTCCGCAAAGTCTGGGATGCAGGTATTCTTTCCTGCAGGAATCATCGTTTGCTTAATTATTCTTCTAAGCATATCTATTTCGTATCTATTCTTGAACGAAGTGAATGAAAACTCAGGTCGAGCCTGATCCTGTGTATGGTCGCGCGCCTGTGGCATTTGACTGCGTTTTTCATGGGCGGAAAGCCCACAGAGCGCATAGTCTTTCTGCCTTTCTTCGTCTGAGTCCTGGCGATGACAGTCATTTTGACCTGCAGAAACCGACAGCTTTTTTGCCCGGCCCGGACAGCTAAAAAGATGAGGTATAATCATGGTAGATGATGACCAGGCAGTCTTAGAGCACTATGTGCCATTCTGCCCTAAATGCGGCAACGAGTGCGAGCAGAAGGAACTGAGGCGGGCGCTGGATGCAGATAACTGGAAGAAGATAGTAATCGAGACCATCTTCTACTGCAAGAGATGTGACAACTACTGGAGCGACGGCTTGGTTGAAAAGGGCTACAAATAGACCATGATCCATCTCTATTACAGCGACAGTTTCCAGGCCTACAACTTCGGCCCGGAGCATCCCTTTAACCCTGTTCGCCTTATGCTGGCCTACAAGCTAATGGAAGAGGGAGGCTCAATCGACGAGCGTACCTGCAAAATCGAGCCGCGGCCAGCAAGTGAGGTGGATTTAGAAAGGGTGCACACTGTCGAGTACATAGCTGCAGTTCAGGCAGAAGAGACTGATCTGGCCTTTGGTCTCGGAAGCGATGACACACCAGTATTTCCGGGCATCTACGAGGCATCGCGCCTCCTGGCCGGTGGAAGCATCGATGCGGCGCGGCGTATCGTTGCCGAGGACGGCATGGCCTTTAACATCGGCGGAGGCCTGCATCATGCCATGCCGAGCAACGCATCTGGCTTTTGCGTCTTCGACGATCCTGCTCTCGGCATCTCAGTTCTCAAGGAGCGGTTTGAAAGGGTTCTCTACATCGATATCGATGGCCATCACGGCGACGGAGTGCAGCAGATCTTCTACGAAGACCCCGATGTTCTCACCATCTCCATGCACGAGTCTGGGCTGTACCTCTTTCCAGGCACCGGCTTTGTAGATGAGATTGGTTCAGGCCCAGGGATAGGCTACTCCGCAAATGTACCTATGCCCATGTACTCAGGAGACGAGGAATATAGCAGAGCCTTTGAGGAGGTTGTGCCAAGGCTCTTTGATTGGTTTGAGCCTCAGGCAGTGGTCGCCCAACTTGGAGTGGACACCCACTACAGCGATCCGCTTACAACACTCAACATGACTCTCTCAGGCTACACCCAATTGGTGGCTCGCATCATCGAACTGACCAGCAAATATGCTAACGGGAGGCTTCTGGCTTTGGGCGGAGGCGGCTACAACATGGAGGTGGTGCCTGTCGCCTGGTCATGCGTGCTGCATCTCATGAGAGGCGAGAAGCCGCCCGAGTATCTGCCGCCCTACTGGGTGGAGTTCTTCATGAACCTGGTTGGTCGCGAGCCCCTGTCACCACCCGATATTGAGATTAAGGTGGGCAACGAGACCCGGAAAAGGATCACATCCGAACTGGACCGTACGCTGCAGGGACTTAAAGAGAATATAAACGGAATCTATGATGTATTTTAGCGGATTTTCAGTCGCCCTGCCAGGACATCATCGCATCTGCTGTTATTATTTATGATACTCTTCATGATTGCAGAAAACTGATGCGTTCGGGGAATGCAATTGGAATTAATTGTAAAATGGAAGGTAGACCCATCTCCTTCGCGGCTCTCCGCCCAGATCTGACCGCCCATGAGTTCAACCAGCCTGCTGCTCATTGCCAACCCAAGTCCAATCCCGTGATATTTGCGAGTCAGAGAATCATCCATCTGGCAAAAGGACTGAAAGAGACAATCCTTCTTGTCGATTGGAATGCCAATGCCGGTATCTTTCACAGCAAAATGAATCAAACCGTCGTTTCCAGAAGAGACATGAACTGCAACCTCACCGTAATCTGTGAACTTGATTGCATTTTCCAGCAGACTACGAAGGATCTGTTCGAGCCGTCTCCGATCGCCGACAACGATTGCTGGTGTATTATCATCTATCTGACAAGCCAGATGTAAACCCTTTGCAGACGCCGCCGAAGAATGCATCATAGTAGCAGATCTAATGCAGTTGCGTAAATCAAAGGGCTTGGCATCAAGTCGGACAATTCCTGATTCAATTCCGGAAAAATCGAGAACATTCTCGACGAGGGCCAGCAGCTCCTCTCCGCTGTTCCTGATGATCTCAACAAGATCCTTCTGCTCGGGATTGAGGCTCTCCTCCAACTGCAGCAGACTGGAGATGCCTATGATAGCATTGAGAGGCGTTCGAAGCTCATGGCTCATATTGGCCATAAACACTGCCTTGAGCCTATTGAGATCATCACAGTCGCCGTTTGATCTCAACGCATCACTTGATTCCGACAGATCTTCCTTTCGACTTGCATTGTCCGCTAAAGCTAACGCTAATCCAGGTATATTGTTCATCCCACTCAGACCCCCACACAGGACTTGCCTCCGAGGCAACATTTACATTACGAAAGCATTATTTTTATTGTTTTTGTCCTGACACCCACCATGCTATTGACAACAAACTACGACATTCAACGAATAAATACATTGCGATTGCTCATGCAACAGATAAAATCAAATGCACTGAAAAAGTCATTCTCGAATGGTGTCGATATGTGCTAAAAATAGCTATCAAAAGATATTATCGCAAAAATCTGAAAATAAAGTTGGGCCAAATTAGTGGTTGCCAGTTCCCTGACCTTTCTTTGGCTCAAGTTCCAATCTTCACCGGCTCGACTATGGAGCGCAGCGTGGCTATTGCCGAGAGCGCTGCCAGATAACTGGTCTTGGGGTTCTTGGGAGATGGCACGTTCTCCACCTTGGTTGAGATCCGACCGAAGTCACCCTCTACCTCGATCTCGTGCCGGTTGACGTGAATGCCGGGGTCTGCCACCACATTCACCCACACCTCACTCCCTTCAGCCGCCAAGAAGAGGGTGGCAGCTACGTTGACATTAGCCGGAAAGGCCTTGACTGCCTCCAGCGCGCTTCCCTCAAAGATCAACGTCGGCCCGGTAAGCAAATTCAGGTCGATCTTCTTTTCTGTGATGTAAGGCGCGCCGACCAGCCCCTTGGGATTCTTGGTAGTGGTGAGAGTCACCTTGCGGATGGTGCCGATGCTCGCCGACTTCAGCCCGTCAAGGCCCGCGATGGCGCCGGATGGAAGATAGACCATCGAGCCGTGCTCTTTGGCCAGACGTTTTACCGAGGCGAAGAGTTCCCTGTCCGCGAGGGCACCCACGCTCATGATCATCAGTCGCTTTCCTTTGGTCAGAGTTGCCGCGGCAACCGCAGGGACAGCCCTTTGGCTTGCCGCCTCTACTACCAGGTCGGAGAGACTCACTAGCTCATCCAACCGGGCCTTGACCGGCTTATGCTCCAGGCTATCGATCAGCGCTACGGCCGTTGCCGGATTATGATCGCAAACTGCAACTAAACTCGCATCTATGGCGCCGCGGTCTACCGCTCTGGCAATCTCGGCTCCAATGGCGCCGCACCCAACAAGCCCGATCTTGATAGGCATCGGAGGCTATAAATCAATTGGACATCAAAACCTTTGCGGTATGCTA
>CAZFFD010000039.1:0-14635 GCA_964518035.1 uncultured Methanotrichaceae archaeon
TGTAGCATATATGAATAGGTTATATAAATAACAGCCTATTGCAAATTCACGACCGCCAGATCTTCTCCCTCCAGAAACCTTAATCTCACCCATCCACTATCATCCATTCGTGAACTGTGATGTCCTTGTAGTAGGCGCCTCATCAGCTGGCCTCATGGCTGCCATCTCCGCCGCACAGAGCGGTGCGGATGTGATTTTAGTTGACCGGGCTCCTGCCGGCATCGGCCCGGAGCACGCCGCAAATACTATCTTTTCAGGAATGGCTGCCGCATCCGGGGTCAAGATCGAGGACTGCTACTTAAAAAATGAGCTTGAGGGAATGCAGATTATCAGCCCCTCAGGCAAGGCTGTGAAGATCTCAGCCAGAGGATTCTTTCTTGACCGCCAGAGGTTCGATGATCACTACAGAAGCCTCGCGCAAAGCTGTGGCGTAGCAATATTCTCCGGAACTGTAAAAGAGGCAAAGCTTCAGGGCAGCCGCCGGGTCGTCTCTTTGGATCAGTGTCAGGATGATGATAGAAAAGCAAGGATCGACGCACGCATAGTGGTCGACGCCTCAGGAGTATCTTCCATTCTGGCCCGCCAGGCAGGGCTGCAGCCCATGCTCCACAGAGAAGACATCGCCTGGGCAATGGAAGCCGACATCGAACTTTTGGAGCTAGGCGAAGAGAAGTTTTTCCAGTACTGGATAGGCAGCATGGCCCCCGGCTGGAAGGCCACATTCTCACCTGCAGGCGGAGACAGGGCCACCCTCGGTGTCTTCGTGCGCGGACACGGCGAGAACGTGCAGCCGTTCTTTAGGAGCTTCCTCAAGAGGTTCAAGGCTTACAAGGCTGCACGGTACCCGGATATCGAAGGCCTCAAGATCCATTCCATTCGGAGGGGCGGCGACCCCATCGCCGTGCTGCCTGGGGAAATCGTGGCCGATTCTCTGATGGTGACAGGCGGAGCTGCGGGCCAGAGCGGACTTGCCTACAGCATGCGCGCCGGATCTATCTGCGGCCTTGTCGCAGCCGAAGCCTCAAAGAAGCTGGACGTGTCTAAAAAGAGCCTCTCACGCTACGAGAAGCTCTGGAAGAAGGAGTTTTATTGGCAGTACAGAATGGGCAGAGCATCGCTTGAGACTATGGCCGGCATGAAAGACAGCGAAATTGACATGCTGGTCGCGAACCTGTCAGGAAAGAGCCTCATCTCCGGCGGCTCATTTGCCAGAAAGGCAGCCTACTCCAGCGCTGTCGTGGCCCTCTCCAGGCCCAGGACACTGATCGACATGGCAGCAAATCTCATGCGAGGCTAACTTGGCTCTCGGAAAAGTCCATTTATTTGAAATGCATTTGTGCCGCCCATGATAGAACTGTCCAGCGAGCCTTATGTTCTCAAGCCCAGAACCACGCCTCTCACCGAGGCGGACTTCCGGCTTCACCTCAACATCAATTGGTGTCGCGGCGTCCTCTTCAATGTGGTAGCCCAAAAAAACGCCATCGCCGTGGTTGAATACGACGCTCTCCTCTGGTCTGACGACTCCATCATGTTCGTGGAGTACAAGGACTCGACTGCGGCCTACAAAGACCTCTCCTCTCGCCGGATTCAGCAGATGAACAGCTTCGCCAAGAACATCGCCAGGGGTCTGGGCTACAAGAGCTTCGTCTTCATAGTGGTAGTAAAGGGCCTCGAAGAGGGAACGAGCAAAGGTGGTGTCGAGGTCATACCTCTCTTTTTATTGGGCAACTACGAGCCCCAGTTCACTTCATCCATCACTGAGCTTGAATACCTGAACAAGATGATGGCCAAATATGCTCGCGAGGGCAAAGAAGACTTTGTGAAGGATCTTGAAAAGCTCAAGAAGATCTTCGAGATGGAGCAGTCATGAAATTAAAAACTGGCTATGCCTGGTCTGGCGGTGCTGCAACAGTTCTCAATGCAGTTGCCACCTGGAAGGGCTCGGCCTTCGGAATCGACCTCAAGACCTGGGCCGAGGTGGAGCTGAACGACACAGGCATCGTCAAAGGAGACGTCCCTGGCGTGGACACGAGCCTTATCGAGACATCTGTCCGGATGGTGCTTGAGCGATTGGACCATAGCTTTGGTGCGATAGTCCGCACGACGAGCGAGATTCCTGTAGCGAGCGGTCTCAAGAGCAGCAGCACCGCTGCCAATGCCGCGGTCCTGGCAACTCTCGATGCTCTCGATGAGGATCTGGACCTGGTAGAAGCAGCCAAAATCGGCGTGGCTGCAGCGAGAGCTGTAGGCGTCACAATCACCGGCGCCTTCGACGATGCCCTAGCCTCAATCCTGGGCGGAATGGTGGTCACTGACAACAGAAATATGCTGCTCATGAAACGTGAGGAGTTCAACTCGCCAGTCATGCTCCTAGTTCCAGAAAAGAAGATCTTCTCGAAGGACACCAATGTCTCTCGTTCCAGGCTCATCGCCCCTGTTGCCGATGTGGTCTATGATCTGACCATGAATAGCGACTATGCAAGGGCCATGACCATAAACGGGCTGGCCTACTGTGCTGCTTTGGGCCTACCGGTGGAGCCCATGCTCATCGCTTTAGAGGCCGGGGCTCATGGGGCTAGCCTATCCGGAACCGGTCCAGCCTACGCGGCGATAATCGAAGAAGATCTAATGGACGGGCTGGAGCGAGCCTGGGGGCATCTGGGCGGAAGAGTGATAAGAACGAGGTCTAATAATAGGAGCGCATCCAAATGCCGGGGGATTTGATGGGTCTACAGGAGCATCGCAGCGAAATTGAGGAGATTGACGAGCAGATCATAAAGCTCATCAATCGCCGTATCAGCATCTCTAAAAAAATTTTTGAGGCAAAGAGGTTGGAAGGCAAGCCGATCAGCGATCCTGAGCGCGAGAAGAGGGTCCTGTCACGGGCGACAGATCTGGCGACAGAGCTGAACCTGGATGCTGGGGCGGTGAAAAGCATCTTTCAGACCCTGATTGCCATGAGCATCAATAAACAGCAAGAGCTGCAGGGAAGAGATCAAGGATAATTATGGTCGATATTGCTGTAATTTCTGGATCTAAATCCGATCAGGCAATCGTGGAGAGGATTACTGAGAGGCTGGCCAAGGGCGGAGCATCCTTTGAGCATAAAGTCCTCTCTGCACACAGAAATCCCCGAGAGCTTGAGGAATACATATCCGAGACTGATGCTCGCGTCTTCATCGGAGTAGCAGGCCTCTCCGCAGCGTTGCCGGGCGTCATCGCCTCGAAGACAGAGCGCCCTGTAATCGGCGTGCCGGTGAGTGCGAAACTTGGCGGTCTGGATGCACTTTTATCAATTGTGCAAATGCCTCCTGGAGTACCTGTGGCCTGTGTGGGAATCGATAATGGAGACAATGCGGCGTTATTGGCTCTCAGAATTCTCGAATCGGGAAGATAGCTATTTATACAATGTCAGTGAGATAAACGCATCAAAGGTGGGATAGGATGTACAAGCGGATATTGATTGCCACAGATGGCTCAGACAAATCTAAGAAAGCCGCTGAGGAGGGCTTGGAGCTCGCTAAGTCACTCGGCGCGCAGGTTATAGCGCTCAACGTAATAAATGAGGTCGTTATTGCCAGCGCCGTAAGACAGCTTGGAGCCGATAGAAAGGATGTCGAATCCAAGTTAGAGAGAGCAGGTGGAAAAGCGGTTGACGAACTCAAGGCTATGGGAGCCAAGATGGGCGTCAATGTAGATACAATCGTAAGAATTGGAGCACCCGCAAATACGGTCATAGATACTGCTGGAGCAGAGAAGGCAGACCTGATTGTTATGGGAAGCCATGGTGAGTCTGGTGCCTCTAAACTCTTGATTGGCAGTGTAGTGCAGAAGGTTCTCTACTGGGCTACGATCCCAGTGCTGGTAGTGAGATGAGTTTATGGAAGCTCTTGTATTAGGCGAAACCCTGGTTTACACCTCCTTTGCCGTGGTATTTGTTCTTGGTGTAGTTCTAGGTTACTTCGTGATCAGCCTCATTGGTTCAAGCTGAATTCTGCTTTTGGAAATTGGCCGGAAAAGGTCCGGCCAAATAATTTTTGTCAATTTTCACTCAGGTTCTTGTGCCGCAAGCTCTCGCTAGCTATTAGAAAACCTATGGCCCTTTCTGCCAGCGGATACCTGTGGACCAGTGCCTTGAACCTCTTGCCGTGATTTGGCTCAAGCAGATGAGCCAGTTCATGCACAATCACATAATCTTCGACCCACTGTGGAAGAGTCGCCAAGTTGCTGCTTATGCGAATGGTCCGGGCGACGCAGTTGCATGACCCGCGCCTGCGTTCCTGGTTGGCCGAATACTGGATGCAGTTCCAGGTGAGACTGCCCTGGAAATATTTTCGGTTCAGATGATCGGCCCTCTTCTGAAGATGAAGGTCATCTTTGGGGTAGATCCGTTTTTCCAATCGAGTTTGCAGCTTTTCGATGTGACCGGCAAGCGCAGCATCTGAGATGGATGCGGGAGCCAGTATCTCCATCTTTCCTCCAACCATCCTGGCCTGGATGGTCTTCTTTCGTCGCGCAGACCTCTTGACAACGACCTCCATAGCTAAAATCTCCCTGTATATTTCATGTTCCGTCTGCCGGATACGACCACTAACTTTTTAAAGTTTTTCATTTAATAACAGGGCAGCCAGTCCACGCTGATCTCACCTGGGCAGCTATTCGACCAGAGCTGTATAAATTTCTCAATGGAGAACACGCCCGTCAGATCTTCTACGCTTCTGCCTATGAGCTGGTGGCGGCCTTTGCTGGACGGGACCGGATCAAATGACTGCCATGCGATGTGTGCTGTGCCAATGACATTGGAGTTGATGCTGGCCTCGAGGCCGCCTGCCTGCCCGATTGCCTTTCCGCTTGCATCGTTCGCTGTGGAGTTTAAGCCAAGTCCTCTGGTCCTGACGTCAGTCTCCATCTCCAGGTGCTCGACATCAGTGTACTCCTCAATGAGCGATGCTCCCATCTCATAATTCTTGACAGCGAGGACATCTTTTTGGCCAGCGTTGTTCATGGCCTCTTCAAATCCAAGAGGCATCTGCGCCTGCACTGCCATTATCGTAGACGCTGCAGTGATCATGAAACAAATCAGCTTGCCCACCATCTCATCACCTCGCTTCGATGATTGTCGAACAAAAAAATAAATTTTTCGGCTCAATCCATAGTCGCCGTGCTCTGGCTCGGACCTGAAGAGACAACCTGATTCATGGCTTGCAGTGCATTCTCCCGGTTTTTCATGGCTGCCTCATTTGTTGGATCAAATAGGAGCGCTTTATTAAAGCAATCCAAAGCCATCTGGTATTTTTCCTGCTCCATGAGGATGGCTCCTTTGTTATTCCAGGCAGAGGGGCTCTGAGGACTGATAATTGTTGCTTTTTCAAAGCATTGCAGAGCACCTGTCAGCTCGCCTTCGTTGCCCAATGCCATTCCTTTTCCTATCCATGCATCGACATACGATGGATTGCTCTCCAGGATCACATCAAAGAGAACAATGGCCTCGCTATACTTTTTTTGCCCCAAGGATAGAGCTGTTGCCTTCAGGTTTAAGGCCTCCAGATCTGAGGAGTTGATTGCAATCGATTTATCGAAACAGGATATGGCTTCGTCGAAGCGTCCTAAATTGGCGAGAGCTCTTCCCTTGTAATTCCAGAAAACGGTGCTGTTGGGCTTCAGCTCAATGGCTTTATCATAGCTTGCAACAGCGTTTTCAAAGTCGCCTGTTATGTAGTAGCTATTTGCCTGATCATACCAGAACTGCACAGTCTCTCCCATTGCTGGCAGAATAAGCATCGCCGCCAGTGCTGCAATAATTGTGATAATGAGTTTCATGGGTGGCTCTCTTTTACATAGGTGTAAATATCTCTACCCCTTCGCGTCAAAGCTCATCATGCCCTTTGGATGCGTTCTCTTCGCTGCTGTTCGTCTTCTTGACCTTGGCCAATCGAGCTTTAGTGGCTTTGATGGACCCGGCGAGGCTTGATGAGGGCTCCTCTTGCTCGCTCTTGCAGTCAACGCATTCTTCCCGGGTGGCATAGCCGAGCCCAGATTCGGTATCTATGTTCATTGAGAGGGATGCATTATCTGAATAGTTGTAGACCAACTCGACCGGCCTGCTCAATGGTGACAAGGAGATGAAGACCAGGCCGGATCTGATCGTAGCATTCGGCTCAAGCACTGTAGCGCGCATTCCCATCTGTCTTGAACTGTCGTATTCCAGGCTCTCGTACTTCCAGCCCCACTGATCCTTTAATGCAAATTTCCCGGCATCAATGTCCAGCCTCGTTGAGTTGTTGTTTGTGACTGCCACATCCAATTCTACTGTTTTTTTATTCGAATTTATGCTGGAGCGAAGCATTCCATAATAGAGAAGTTTCACACGCTCATTGCTGGCATTGACAAGGCTGGGAAAACTCTGTGAGAACTGCTCTCCTCCGGCCTTATCCCTGGAGAGATCTATAGTTATGCTCTTGGCAATGGTCTCCTTTGGGACGACGAAGCCGATCAGCCGGCGGCCATTCTGCAACTCTTTAATGTAATCCGAGCTGGTTTTATACCTCCGGTCGTTTCCATCTGTGAGGCTGTAGTCAGCGAGAATGGCTGTCTCGTCGCTTTCGTTTATCCTGGTCAGACAGGAGTCTACCACCAGAACGGAATATGAGTCGGAATGACTGTACCCGCCAAACCCTGGGTCCTTGAAGGTGCCAAAGACTGTGCAGTTGATGACACCGTTGCTGGATTGCAGAGGATATCCTGAAGCATTTGCCAGCAGGAGAAACAGGAATGAAAGCAGCACTAAAGCCGGCCATCTCATCTATTGCATACCTCCAATATTTTCATGATTTTCATAAAAATGCTGGGGGATGTGATATCCCCAGCCAGCAGGCCATAAGCCATCAAGTCATTTCTCAGGCGGATGTGCTCGACGAGTTGTTCAGAGCGCTGATTGGCGCACTGGCAGTCTCGTTTGTATCCGGCGTCTTGCTGTCCAGATCTTCTCTTGTGGCTGCAAGCTTCGCTTTGCTGGCAGCTACTTTTTCCTTGATAGAGTTGATCTTGCTGGTAGTGTTCTCATTTTTAGCTACATCTGTCGTCTGGGCCGCATCGGTCTGGTTCGTGGAGGACTCGGCCTGAACTGATGCGGTCTCCGGCGTTACAGCGGCAGATGAGGCTGCCACTGGGGTGGTGCCGGTCTTGGATGCGGTTCCGTAAACGACCTCATCGCTAAGCTGCACATAATCCCTCTCAAACTCTATGACCAATTGGTTGGGTGTTGCATAGTCATAGGCTAATGCAGCTGGCCTGCTGCCGGGCGAGATTCCTGTGAATCCAATGAGAACCCGGTCTGATGTAGCATTATTTGGACTGACGATCTCGGCATCAAATCCGAGGGTGGGCTGATAGGGCCATCCCCACTGGTCTAGGAGAGTAAAGTTCTCAGGGCTCACTAGCAGGTCTTTTGTGCCGTTGTTCTGGACCCTGACCTGAACAACTACTGCTTGCTCGTCGGAGTTGGCAGAGCTATCCACTATTCCATAGTATCTTAAGATCAGCTGGTTGTTGCTTGCTTTGGGTGTGGCCCACCAGTTAATATAGATGGGGGCTTCGCCATCAGGCGTCACATTCATGAGCTTGAATAGGCTATCCATCTCTGTTAGGAAGTAGACAGTCTGTTTTCCGGAAGAGAGCGTCTTGTACAGGCCTGCCGGGTAGATCACATCATTTTGATCCATCAGTTGATATGTGGCATTCTCGGATCCGATCAGCCCGACATCTACCTTCAAGATCTCCTGTGTTGAGTTCTCATCATCTACAGGCATCCTGGTTGATCCAAAAAGCACTACAGTTGCATTTGCATCGCTTCCTTGCAGCAGTGCGGCTTTTGCCGTACCGATGGCCAAAGCCAGCAGAAGGGCCATAACAATTATTCTCATCTGATACCCCCATAATCTTGTCTGTTGTTTTTTATACTCTAATATCTGATAGCTAATTAATACTGTTGATTGCGTTCGCCATTCAATTATATACATTTTTTCCAAGAATCATCTTTTTCATATGCGTCGATGGTCGAGCCAGGCTGGGAAACCTATATCTGCCTGTTACATCATAGGCGATGGAGGTGTTATCATTGTCATCGCCTATCCTTGTAACCTGCGGCCTGCCCTATGCCAACGGGGCCTGTCATTTGGGCCATTTAAGAACCTATGTACCGGCGGACATCTTCGTTCGAGGATTGAAGAAATTGAATAAAGAGGTGCTCTTCGTATGCGGCTCTGATGCCCACGGGACACCAATCGTTGTCAATGCCGAGGCCCAGGGAATGACGCCGAAGGCCCTGGTGACCAGATATCACCAGCATTTTGATGAGGTCTTCAAAGGGATGGGCATAAATTTCGACCTCTTCGGAGACACTGACGACGCTGCCTGTCACAACCGCACCCAGGAGATGGTCAAGGCCCTCATGGATGGTGGACATGTCTATCCACGCGAGATCGAGCTGGCCTACTGTCCCAAGTGCGAGCGTTTCCTGCCTGACAGGTACGTGGAGGGTGAATGTCCCTACTGCGGAAAGCCAGCCAGGGGTGACGAGTGCGACATGGGCTGCGGCCGCCACCTGGAGCCAGGCGAGATCAAAAACGCTGTCTGCAAGGTCTGTGGCGGAAAAGCTCAGTACCGACGGCAGGTTCATTACTTCTTCAAGCTCTCCGAGTTCAAGGATTTCCTGCTCGATTATCTCCCGACCCTTGGTGGAACGACCTCTGCTCGCAATTATGCTATCGAATGGGTCCGACAGGAGCTGAAGGACTGGTGCATAACCCGTAACATGGCCTGGGGAGTCAAGTTTCCGGGACACGATGATCTGGTCGTTTACGTCTGGGTTGACGCGCCCATAGGCTACGTGGCCTTCACCGAGGAGTGGTGCGCTTCTCATGGCCGGGACTGGAAGAGCTATTGGAAAGACGGGGCCAAGATCATCCACTTCATCGGCGGAGACATTGTCTACCACCATTGCATCTTCTGGCCGGCAATGCTCAAGGGCGCCGGCTACACCCTGCCCTCAGCGGTTGTGGCCAGCGGTATGCTCAAGATCGATGACAAGAAGTTCTCCAAATCGAGAGGAAATGTCATCTGGGTAAAAGAGGATTACCTTGAGAGGGGACTTCATCCTGATCTTTTGCGCTACTATCTGGCCAGTTATACGGCTCACAACAAGGAGGTCAACTTCTCCTGGAAGATCTTTGCCGATAAGGTAAACACTGAACTGGTGGGTGCCTTTGGCAACTTCATCAACCGGGGCCTCACATTCACAGTTAAAAACTTCCAGGGGAGGGTTCCCGCAGGGGAGATCGACCAGGATGTCATGGCCAAGATTGAAGAGACCATGAACGAGGTGGCGTCAGGCCTTGAGGAGTATGAGTTCAAGAAGGCTGCAGATGCAATTATGTCTCTGGCGGACTATGGCAACATCTATTTCCAAAGCCACGAGCCCTGGAAGCTGGTCAAGACCGATATGGCCGCTGCCGGTGCAGTGCTGAGAAGCTGCCTGCAGATCTCAAAGGCCCTAGCCCTGCTCATGGAGCCGGTGATGCCCTCAAAGATGCAAAACGCCTGGAAGCAGCTCGGATTCAAGGATGCAGTGGCAGACCGGCCGTTTTCCGAGGCCATCAATCCAATAGCTGAGGGGAGCCTTCTCGGCACTCCCGAGATTCTTTTCACACGGATGGAGGATGCTACCGTAAAAGAGCTGGATCGGATCTTTGCTGACAGAATGAAAGAGGCCGAGGCTAAAGAGAAGTCCGGAGAGAAGGGGGCCCTGAAGAAGTCAGAGATCTCCTTTGAGGAGTTCTCATCTCTGGACATTAGGATCGGCCAGATCAAAGAGGCCGGGGCCATCAAGGGATCAAAGAAGCTGCTCAAACTGCAGGTTGATATCGGCGGCGAGATCCGTCAGGTGGTGGCAGGCATTGCCGAGGCCTACCCTACAGAGGAACTTGTGGGCACGCAGGTGGTCGTGCTTGTAAACTTAAAGCCGGCCAAGCTCTTTGGCATAGAGTCACAGGCCATGCTTTTAGCTGCAGATAGAGCCGGCAAAGCAGTGCTGCTACAGCCAAGGGTGGCTGTAGAGATCGGAACTAAGGTAAGATAGGAGGTTTATCGTGTTGTTGCAGGTTGAAAATCTGTCCAAAACCTACCGGCTCAAGGACAGAGAGATAGTGGCTCTGAAAAACGTCAGCTTCGCCACCAAGCCGGGCGAGATTCTGGGGCTGGTGGGAAAGAGTGGCGGCGGGAAGAGCACTCTCATGAAGATCCTGAGGGGCATGGAGAGCTTTGATGCTGGTAAGATCCTCATGGACGGAATGGTCATCACACCCAAGTCCACTGATGATGCTAAACGGGCGCAGATGGCGATCACTTCCATTCATCTGCAAAGGGACTTTGCCCTCTGGACTGAGACCGCGCTAAAAAATGTGGTGCGGAGGGTTCACTCCAGAAAGACCGGCTACGAGGTTCTGCCCATCCCCGAAGACCCGGACTACGATGCCATGTACCAGGAGGCCCTTTACTACCTGCGTCTGGTGGGCCTGGAGAAGAAGGCGCATCATCTGGCAACTGTCCTGTCCGGAGGCGAAAAGCAGAGGCTTCTGATTGCAAGGCAGCTCTCCAAGAAGCCCAAGGTCCTGCTCCTGGATGAGCCTGCTACCATGTCCTGTCCGGCTAGCAAGCAAGAGGTACTGGATGCCATCAAGAATGTGAACCGTGAGCTGAATCTGACCATAATCGTAGTATCCCATCTGCCTGAGGTTCATGCCTATCTGGCGGATAGACTGATCTGGATCGATAATGGCGAGATTGTAGCCGATGGCAAGCCCGAAGATGTCCTGAAGAGCTTCATGTCCGGCATCGGAGAGATGCAGCCGCTTGCCGCCAGGCCCAATCCCCAGCCAATCATTCGGGTGAGGGGCCTGTACAAGAGAACATGCCTTGTGAGCACCGGAGAGGTCCTCAATGTCCTGGCGATGAAGAACCTGAACCTCGATATCAACGAGGGCGAGATCACTTCAATCATCGGCAACAGTGGTGGGGGCAAGACCACTCTTCTCAAGATCATTCAGGGGGTCAGATTGCCTGACGAAGGGAGTGTATTCTATCGTCTTGGAGACAAATGGGTGGACATGATGGACTACTCTCCGGAGAGGATGCTGGTTCGTCAGAATCTAGGCATCATGTATCAGGAGTTTGCCCTCTATGCCGGTGAGATGATCATCGACCAGATCTCCTATCAACTGGGCGTCAAAGGCAACGATGTCATCGAGCATGCCCGGGCCGTGGCCGAGGAGATGGGGATCAGCGACAAGGTTTTGGATGTCATCTATGCCATGACGGACATGTCTGAAGAGGACGCTAAAGCTGCACTCGAGTCCCTGGGGCTCACACGCGATATCTTCAAGGACCTGTTCCCGCGTTTTCCCATGACCGAGGCCGAGAGGTTTGCCAGGCCCGTATTCAAGCTCTTATCCCTCGATCCGGAGGTCATGTGGAAGCTGCCCGATCAGCTCTCCGGCGGGGAGAAGGTGAGGGCCTCGCTGGCTATTTTGCTTGCTGCCAGGCCGAAGGTGTTGATTCTGGATGAGCCCTTTGGAGACATAGATCCCATCACCCTGCGAGAGGTCTCCAATTCCATAAAGAGGCTCAATGCCGAGTACGGGACTACCATTCTCCTAGTAAGTCATCATGTCGATTTCGTAAAGGAGATATCTCATCGGGCCATTCTCTTCGAGAACGGCGCCGTCACTTTGGACGGAATGCCGGATGAGGTCTGCAACGCCTTTTTGGCCTCATGCAATGCTCCTTATCTGAAGCGCCTGGAAGAACTCTATGCTGTAGCCGGATGATCTGGGATGGACGAGCAGGTTGAGGAAATCTATAAACAAGTTGCAGATCGGATAACTGCCGAGGAATTCCAGGCCAGAGTGGAGGAGAAGGTAGCACTCATGGCCGGTCTGTGCGATGGCAGGACTGCGGCCATGCTCGTGGCCCGGGATCTAGGTACAGTCGAGGTGCTGACCCGGATCGGCAGCATCCGCCCAGAGATGGGCAATGTCACCTTCCAGGGTAGGGTGATATCTGTCTCAGAGGTTCGCGAGTTCCCGCGTTCAGACGGCTCAGTTGGACGGGTCGTCAACTTAGTTTTGTCAGACGAGACAGGATCGATACGTGTGGCTCTGTGGGATGAGAACGTTGAGCTGGTCCGATCCGGGGATTTGAAGGTCGATCAGTGCCTGAAGGTTAGAGGTCTGGCCAAGGAAGGCTACGCTGGAACAGAGGTGAGCCTGGGCCGTGGCGGTGGCATCGAGGAGGTTGACCTGGACATCAAGCCCCGCCAGACGGCCTACAAGATTGCCGAGATCAAGAGCGATATGAGCGAGGTCTCTCTTGTAGCTCTCGTGGTGGACCCTGGCGAGGCCAGAGAGTTCGTAAGAAAGGATGGCGGCATTGGACACGTCCGAACTGTTCTTTTGGGCGATGAGACCGGCAAGATCAGGCTGACCCTCTGGAACGAGCAAGCGGCCATGCCTATCGAGAAGGGCGAGACAATCGAGGTGCAAAACGGCTCCTGCCGCGAGAGGTATGGATCGCTTGAGATCTCGACCGGGGGATACAGCACTGTCAAAAAGAGCAGCCAGAAGGTGCAGTTTTCCGAGAAGGTTGTGCCCATTTCAGATCTGAAGCCGGGCATGATTGCAAGCGTCAGTGGTTTTGTTACCGGTCTGGGAGAGGTGCGGCAGTTTCAAAGGGATGACGGAAAGGCCGGACGGGTGGCCAATATCTACGTGTCGGATGAGACCGGTCGCATCAAGGTGGCTCTATGGGGAGACCACGTCGATTCATTGCAGGGGCTAGACCTGGGATACAGGGCCGAGATCATTGATGCCCAGGCCAAGAGCGGCTGGAACGAGGAGCTTGAACTCTCCTGTGGATGGAAGAGCAGGATTACTTTCGCCCCGCCTGGATAACATTGTTAAAGAAGAAGAAAGAAGAGCAGAGATAATGTCAACAAAATTGCTGGAAGATCTGCCGGGAGTGGGGCCGGCCACTGCGGAAAAATTACGTGAGGCGGGCTTCGGCTCCATTGAAGCTATTGCTGTAGCCTCACCGGGCGAGCTGGTGACGGCTGCCGAAGTTGGCGAGGCCACGGCTGCCAAGATCATAGCCGGTGCTAGACAGGCGGCTGATGTAGGCGGCTTTGAGACGGGTGATCGGATTTTAGAGAGGAGAAAGCTGGTCGGAAAGGTCACTACCAGCAGCAAGGGCTTCAACGATCTATTGGGCGGGGGGATGGAGACCCAGTCCATTGTGGAGCTTTATGGCGAGTTCGGCTCAGGCAAGACCCAGGTGGCCCATCAGATGGCCATCAATGTGCAGTTGCCTGTAGAGATGGGCGGCTTAAACGGCTCAGTGATCATCATCGACACCGAGAATACCTTCCGGCCTGAAAGGATAACCCAGATGGTTAAAGGGCTGCCGCCTTCTCCCGACGGTCGCGAGTGGGATCCGGATGAGTTCTTGAAGAACATCAGCGTGGCCAGGGCCTTCAACTCCAATCACCAGATATTGCTTGCTGAGAGCGCCATGGACCTGGCCGAGAAGGTCAAGGAGTCGGAGCGGCCCGTGCGCCTGCTCATAGTGGACTCGGTAACGGCCCACTTCCGGGCTGAGTACGTTGGGCGCGGCACCTTGGCCGACCGCCAGCAGAAGTTGAACAAGCACCTGCATGACCTGATGCGTTTTGGCGACTTGAACAACGCCCTGATTCTGGTGACAAATCAGGTCATGAGCAAGCCAGACACGTTCTTTGGCGATCCGACCAAGCCGGTTGGCGGTCACGTTCTCGGGCACACGGCAACATTCCGGCTGTATCTGCGAAAGTCCAAGGGCGAAAAGCGGATAGCTAAACTGGTGGACTCACCGAATTTACCGGACGGCGAGGCGGTCTTCTCAGTGACAATGGAAGGGCTGAAGGACTGAAGGTGGACTGGGATGCACTGGATGATGCTTGATATGCCTCCTGGAAATTGGGGTACCTCGGCATTTTCTATTCAGTGCAGTCCAACCCACACAATTCAGCGAAGAGATGCATTCGGTTCGCGAACACAGGCAGATCTTCATCAAGGAAATAATCAAATAGCTTGCAGATGCTATATCAAGGATGACTATGAAGCTAAAAATAAAAATTGCTGGTCCCAAGACCCATGACGTTGGCTACAGATACTTCTTGATGAGCGTGGCCATAGACATGGGTCTCAAAGGCTTCCATGCCCGCAATAAGATGGGCGAAAAGGAGCCGGAAGTAATAGTCCTGGTCGAAGGCGATGATGAATCAATTGCAGATTTTAAGAAGATAGTTGAGACCCGGAAACCTGAACGCTCTCAGGTATCGAGCATTGCCTTCGAGGACTACGAGGGCGATGTCATGAAGACTGAGAGCTATGCCCAAATTTGCTCATCAATTCAGTTGAACAAGGCCATCCCCGTGCTTCTTGACATAAGGGCCAGCATCAATGATATGAGTGCCAACATCAATGATATGAATGCCAACATCAATGATATGAATGCCAACATCAATGATATGAATGCCAACATCAAT
>CAZFFD010000039.1:14735-23376 GCA_964518035.1 uncultured Methanotrichaceae archaeon
GATATGAAAGCCAGCTTGGATGAAGTGCGGAAGAATACAGCCGCTACACCTCAAATCCTGGAAGAGATCAAGGATATGAGAGAGGACATCAAGCCGGGATATGGGATGAGTATGAGGCAAGTGCAGAGCGATATCAAAGCAATAAAGGAACAGCTGGGAATGATCTAAGCCAAATTGCCAATCTGTTCATCTCCGTTGCCGTGGAATGGCTGATGGACCGGAACGTTCCAGAGGATAGGGATCGATCCGGGAAAAGGAGGGAGAATAAAACAGTGTTTCCCGGATCGCTACCTTCATGTTCATGCTTATCGTAGATATAGACGATTGCGCCAACTTGAAGGAGTCAGCTCGATTACATCGAACTGCTCAAAAGCCGTCTTCATATCATTTCCTTCCAGCGAATCGTTTGATCGTCTCTCTCTTGCGCTGCCACCGGCGGGCCTCTCTTGCTTTATCTTCCTTCAATATGGCCATCCGCCCTGATTTATCCGTTAGTTCTTTCTCTTTCTTTTCGGGTTGATCCGTTTTCGGTTGATCCATGCTTGTTTCACCTGAATTGTCGATCTCCTCAATAATGGATGAGTTTCTGTTGAGAGGAGGCGAGTGAACAGAAAATAACCAAATATTATATGTAATGATTCTATTTAAAGTCTATGTTGACATGAGGCGGAATGGGATGGGAACGCAGGTTGGAGACTATTGGCTCTGGAGCCCGTCTGCTATCTTTAAAATACAAGGGATTTTTATTAATTCTGTGGACCCAAAGCTTTAATCTCTCCTCTGGCTTTTCTTTTCACCATGAACTTCGGTCGGCTTTTCAAGTCCAAACCCACACCTCGCATTGCCAGCAGTCCGCCTTTTAACTACCTGGAGCTGAGAAGCAAGCCATATTACATCGTGGGATCTGTTGAAGTGGGCAACACCACCACCAAATGCGTTCTCACTGCTACTGATATGACTACCGGCAAGACCTTCATCGTAAACAAGACCGTGAAGATGACCAGAGACGTGCGAAGTCCAAAGGCCGGAGAGGATATCTTCGCTCACACCATCAACGGCACGCCTCTTACAAAGGAGTCCATTGCAGAACTCGTGAAAAACACACTAATCGAGAGTCACGAAAGGGCTCGCCTGGACATCAAGACAGATCTGCACTTCGTTGTGCGCTCGACAGGAGTGGTGGCCGAGCTGGACTCGCCTGATCAGGTGGGCACATTCATCCAGGCCCTGGCAAAGGGCTGTCTTGATGCGGGCGTCCCGCCAAGGCTCATGACCCCTGCCATGAGCATACACAATATTTTAGAAAAGTTCAGACGCTACACCATGATTGAGAAAGTTATATTCATGGGTGCTGTGGCATCCTGTTTCCCTCCACAGGGGTCCACTGGCGTGGAAGTCGTTGCCAACGAGATGGAAGGAGAACTTGCAACTGCCGGCATAAAGGAAGGCAGCCGCTGGACAGATGTGGATTTCAGAAACCCCTGCCTCTCAATGGACTTCGGCACCACTCTGGACGGCAGAGTGACCAGCGAGGAGTTGCCTTATGCCCACACCATCGGCAATCTCCTGGGCCTGGCAGGAGCCATTCCAGATGCAGTGGTCCAGGGAACTGGTTTGGTCGACAAGATGACGGGGGCTACACTTGACATATTTGATGGCAAGACGAAGCCCGATTACGGCAAAGAGGCCCAGCAGTACGCAGATCAGATCAACGATCTGGTTAAGATCGAGAAGGTTCCACTCAGTCGCACCAAGTACGGACTGGTTCCGGTCTGCCCTGAGGCGGCGGCAGGAAATAACGTAGTTCTCATAGGCTGCGATGTGGGAATAAACGGCAGCGATCTTTCCAAGCTCTCTTCTGTTGGCTCCGATCTCTACCAGTCCAAGAGCCTGAAGATTCTTTTCGGCACCCTGGACCTGGCTATGGCCAAGGTCGCTCGTCGGCTGGTGCAGGTGGGGGTCGAAGAGGGAATAGTCACCAAGAATACGGCTATCGGCGTCACAGGCCGGGCTGGAATCAGCGGCAACAAGCCCAGCCTGATCATAGAAGAGATGGAGAAGCTCGGGCTCTATGATCAGCCGGAGAAAAATGTTGTCTTCGTGGATGATGGTCTCGCTCGGGGAGCAGCAGTCATGGCCCGCTGCATGAACTCAATGGGCACTCCCAAGAATCCCCTTGGCGGTCTTCGGGGTGGCAGGTGCATACTCAAGGAGAGAATGGACTATGAGTCATCCAAGAGCTCTGCCCCGGTACCGCAACTGGACAGGCCGGAGGATGATACGCAGGCTTATTTTGTGGAAGGCCACAAGAGAAATTAGAGATGCCATTGAAAAGATCAGATCTTTCACCTAATGCGGGCGTGGAGACGCCCATATCCGTTCAGGCCATCAATCGAAGTGAGGAGATGCTCTGGATCTCCGGCGAGAGGCCGGAGCCAGATGCTTTTCCCCCATGCGTCAGGGCCATGCTCCCTGCCGGCAGGCCAGGCGAAAGGGGGAGGCACAGAACTGCTGCCATTTTAGCTGCATTTCTCGGCCAGGTGGGTTACAGCAGAGAGACGGCCTGGAAGATCTGGTCAGAGGCCACGCCTGTTGAAAAGCGGATCTTTGATGAGTGGTTTTCGAAGATGCATTGCCCCAAATGTCAGGCCATCCAAAGGCAGAGCCGAGGTTATCCTGATCTCGGCCTGGCAGATCTGGGGCTATGCCGCCCAGATGAGAACTGCAAGAGTTTTGAGGGTCCGGTGGAGTATGCCTGCAGGATACGATCGGAAAATGATCGCGAAAAAGGGTCTTTCACCCATATCAAGACCCGGTACACAGTGCGCTTCTTTGATTGGTCCTCCGGCAAAGAGGGGGAGATCGAACTCTCGGAGAGGGAAAAGGAGACACTTGAGGCTGTTTTAGCGGAAAAGGCTGATCAGAACGATCGAGTTGTAGTTTACGTCAGAGAAAAGGTCAGGGGAAGGCTTCGTCCCAGGTTTTACCTGCGAGATCAATCTGGGCCGCGGAGACAGATGCTTTCGGAAGTGATATAAAATTACAAATATGAAAATAAGAAACCGGCTGCCTCGCCGGTCCATTGCAGCGTATTGTGTTTCTTCGTTTCTCTTCTGGATTGATTTTAGCTCGAATTCTGCGGTGCAGCAGCAGTTCCCGTGGCATTGGTCTGTACGGAGGCGACGGGGCTGGTTACGTTGATCTGCAGGGCATCGGCAAAGCTTGAGGCTCCATCCAGAGATGATGCTGCGATGTCCACGCTGTAGACTCCTTCCGGAACGTTAGCTGCCCAGTTGTTGGAATACTCGTTGGCTGCAGATTTAATCAGATTCAGCTTTCTGATCTCTTTGCCTGCTGAGTCCTTGATAGTAGCTGTTGCAGTGAGTTGCATCTCTTCCTGATCTTCAGCTTTTGTGCCGTTTTGGGCAAAGACGGCTGTAATCTTGGCTATGCCGTTGGCCTCTATTGCGTCAGGTGTAGCATTGACGCTCTGAAGGACGATTTTTGTGCTGCTGTCCGATGCTTTGGCATCATTGCTATTCTCAAATTGGGAGCTGGTTTGCCTGGATGCCTTCGGCCCAAAGTCTACAGGTTCGTCGCTCACGGTCTTGCCCTCTAAGAAAGCGTCAGCGCTCTGGCTCCAATCACCTTCTTTCATACAGGATGAGCATCCAGCGAATGCACTGGATGACAGGGCGACAATGACTGCCAGGGATGCAAGGCAGATCAGGAATATGGTTGATTCTTTCATTTATTGTTCTCCATTTCGGTTTGATTGATTTGGCAAATGCGAATTGGCCTGTTTTGCCTCTGGTTCGTATTCTATTTATATGATCCTGGTGGCTTAATTGATGGCATTATTGATGAATAAACTGGCAGGCGCAAAGGAACCCTTCCGGATTTTGGGTATGGCGGATCTGCATGACCGCCTGGAGATGCTTGGGCGGCTGAAGGGAATTGATGCCGATCTGATCGTCTTTTGTGGAGACCTGCATAACGGCGGCAGCCGGGAGACGGCCCGTCCGGCAGCTTTTGCTCTGGCAGGGCTCGGGCCGCCTGTGATTATTGTTCCTGGGAACATGGACCACAGGGATTTTGTCTCAGGTCTGTGGGAGGAGGCAGGGCTGCAGATCCTGCATCGATCCTCCTTCCGGCTCACCTGTCCGTTTGGAGAGATAGGGTTTTTGGGAATGGGTGGAATGATCGCCAGAGACCTTCGCAGAGTAGGAGATCCTGCTCGCTACTATCATCGCGACGAGAAAGTTTACGAAGAACTGGCTCGCGCTTACCGGGATCTGTCAGGCGCGGGTGCGAAGATCAGGATGGTGGTGGTAGTGCATCAGCCGCCGCGAGGAGCGCAGGACACCCTTTACAACGGCGAGAGTTCGGGGTCAGTCAGCCTGCGTCGCTTTGTAGAGGACTATCAGCCGGATCTTTTGCTCTGCGGGCATATTCACGAGGCGCGGGGGGAGTGCTTCATCGGCTCCACCAGGATCGTCAATGTTGGAGAGCTGCGGCAGGGCCATGCCGCGCTCATTGAGATCGGCGAAGAGATAGCTGTGCACTGGATCAGTCTAAAAGCAAATCCGGGGGAGGAAGAATGGATCTGAATGAGGAGATTGACTGCGGCATTCGTGCTCTGCAGGCCCTCAGAAAGCTTGTGCCTGAGGGCGGGCCGAAAAACCTGGAGCGTGTCCGGCAGGAGATGGACGAGATGATCTCTCCGGAATTCGAGCCTTACTTCTCGGCAAATGCAGCAATGCATCTGCTGGCCGAGTGCAAGCGGTGCGGACGGTGCTGCCGGGAGGAGAACACAATTGCAGTCTCCATAGATGACTGCCGCAGGATCGCCAGGCATCTGGGCCTCTCCCTGAAGAGGTTCATGATGCAATACACCAGGCCCCATGAGCTGAAGGCCGAGGAGGTGGGCTCGGCTAGGATGCTGAAGAAAGGTGCGGGCGAGTTCTGTCCTTTCTACGATTCAGCCATGCCGGGCTGCCGCATTCATTCAGTCAAGCCCCAGGTCTGCCATGCAGCCTACTACCTCTCCAGGATGAATCTGATGCTGTGCGAGGAGAGAAAGGAGGTTAGCGCAATCCCCAACTGTCCGGCTGACGTTCGCCTGCGGGCCAGGCTCGCGGAATTTGGCCGGCGATTGGACGCGGACCCGCAGGCGCGGGAGAAGCTGCAGAAGCTATTTTCGTCCGGCGGGCCTGAGGTGGAGATCTTCCGGCTGCTTTTGCGCCTGAAGGGGATGGAGATCTACTTCGGGCGGGAGAGAGCGGAGATGCTGGCGAGGAAGATGGGGCTCGCGAGAGTGCCGGGAGACGAGGAGATGAGGGGAGCTGCATTTCTTTATGTAGTGAAATATATGGATTGTTGAGCGAATGAGAAAAATTGGCATCTTCGCAGGCAATTGCATTACCACAAGTCTTTTAACCTTAAAAAACATCTTTAACCATAAATAATTGTAGAAAAATTATATAATCGAGTTTATATGCTTAATAAGGAGCTACGGAAATATATGTCCAATATTAATCTCTCCAAATTAAATACTATGATAATCATCCAACTGTTATTAGCATGTTTTTTAGTTCCTGTATTGGCACAAAATTGCAATTCATGTTATTCTTTTGACAGTGATTCGGATGTGCCTGATTTCTTGTCTGGCAATGGCTGGCGCATTCAAAATGGCGAATATGTCTCTGGGGAATCTCCAATTAGCTCATTGAGTTATGAGGTCACAGGCCCCTTTGAGGTCAGTTTTAACTGGAAAAAGAACGGCAGTGCGGAAAATTCTGGCCTATTTCTGTTTAAAATAGATAATAATATTCCTATAATATGTGATGGTAGCGATTGGAGTAGTCTTTCCGATGACAGCAGAGAAAATGAAACGCATATATTGACTTGGACCGTTAGCAAGACTCGAAATGAAGATTTCAGGGGCTATCTCGATTCCATATGCATAAAAAGCATTAACTGCGGGGTTGAACCGACTATAATTTTCCACAAGTCTGAAGTGAGAGCTGGTTTAATAGAGATCGCTAATGTTGAGGATTGTGGACCGGGATCCAGATACATCTGGTCAATTAATGGTGGAAGTATTCTATCCGGCCAGGGAACCAATTCAATCAATTGGACTGCGGTGGATGATGATGTTGATAGTGTGAGCATTATGTTAAGTGTGACCAAGGGAAATGGCCAGGACTTGGCGTATCGCCCTAAGAATGTCGCCGTTGTCCCGAATTCATTGAATGTTCAGAATTTATCTCAATTAAATGAAAAAATCAATGATACCGATAATACAACATTCTACTTGAGTGGTAATGATGCGCTGTCAACTCCAATAATAATAAATACTACTAAATATAAAAATAATCGTGCATTTATACATATTATGCCTCTGGAGGAAATCACAGTATCTTTGGAAAATGAGCAAGAGCAGGATTTTGTGATTGCTGTTGATAATTCCTCAAATGTCTCGGTTAACGATTTGTCCTTTGAAAATGGGAAATATAGTATAATTATAGAAAATAGCACCTATGTCGATTTTCAAAGAAATGATATACGGCCTACTTATGACGATGGAATTTATATTAAGAATTCTAAAAAATGTAATATATCTTATAATAATATTTATATAAGAATCTTGGATAACGAAAGTGGATTTACGTTATTCAATTCCCAATACAACAAGCTAATTCGAAACAGAGTAATTCATAACCAAAATCAATCTTATCTGACAGTAAAATTCAACATAACAGAAGACAGTAATCATAATACCGTTGAAACGGTAGCAAATGGCAATGAGTTCATCTTTGATGACTCCGGCTATCAGTGCCACTATTACATTAATGGGACGTGTGATTGTTGCTGCAGAGACCCTGTTTTATGCTTTGAAAATCGGCTCAACGGTGCTTGTATAACTCCAACAGGCGACAATATCATAGGCAGCAGGAATAAATGGATATTTTCATCGGTGTGAGTGCGATGAGGGCATTAAATATCGTACATATCATTATAATAATTAGCTTGATAATATCTTTTTCTGATGCGCTTACTGTGAAAAGCGAGCAAGAAAAGGAAGAAGTAGATACGCGTATATTGGGTTCAGGCGGATCGTCAGGTGCAAAGGTATCTGCCCCATTAGTGACAGTTTCTGAGGGACTGGGCGGACGGGAGACTGTTCATTATGAAACATCTCCTGGGGATCCCATTCAAATTCAAAAAATGGTTTTGCCTGGAAATAAAAAGAAATATAAAAAAGACGATATGTTAAAGATATGCACTGAGGTAAAAGCCAATGATGATATTGATGGCATCAATGTTCGCGAGTTCGTTAGCGATGACTATTCGATAGTAAATATATCTTCTTGCTATATAATTAAGGATCTTCCGGACCTCGATAGATATCGAGACAGCTTATACGACTCAATGAATTCATTGCCATCAGAATTGGATGGTGTGGTTGTCCATAAGCGTACTGGTCCCAATTTCATTTCATGGTCGAATTTATCCGGAGACAGCATAACACAGAGGAAAATTGCTGGAGATTTTTTGGGAGTAATATTGGGAGAAGATCTGAATAACATTACATTAATTCGCAAAAGTAATCAATCTGCTGTTTTTGAAATTAATGGTTCAGTCTGTTCGATAGATTTATTTGAATACAACAATACAGCAATATTAAAATACGAAAAATCAGCTCATCAATTATACTTAAAGAGAGATAAACCAAAAGAGGTCCAGATTGATGAACAGACTGGAAAAGTTATTGATAAATTGTATACAGGAGATATAATTTTAAGTAACTTAGATAACAGTTTTAATGTATTTGTACCATCATTGAATAAGAGAGAACGCTTGGTTTACTCATATTGTATCAAACCGAAGAGTCAATTTACAATCAGTACAATTACTACGATTAGGGTTTATGATAATGATTACTCGTACTATCCCGATATAGATTATCCTTTAGATATTGAAATTTTTCGTCCTGATTATGACGTATCTGCATCATTCAATAAATATAGTATACTCGATACGGAAAAGCTAAGAGTTAAATATAATATTTATTGCGAGGATCTCATTAATAATGGCGATATCTCGTTAGACGTAAAATTGGATGATTCTTTAGGCAATTATGAACTGTTCGATCCGGATAATAAAGGCAAGAAGATCTTAAATTCAGTTAAAAAACTCAATCTTTCCAGCAGCAAAGGTGCAAATATAACCTATCTTATAAAATTTACCGATTCGGGATCTTATTCGCTCCCTGCAATTAAGATCGATGATAAATTATATCCCTTTGAGAAAGAGATTTCGGTTCAAACAAAGGCAGAGAAGTATATCAATTGGATTCAATTATTTTTCGCATTTTTATTTATTTTTATGGGAGAAATTTTTGGAAAAGATATTAGTGAGTATTGTAACAATAAATTGTGCAAAAAAAGCAGTTCAAGTAATCTTTCAATTGTTCCTATTCTATTTTATGCCATAATTGTAATTATTATTATAGTCTTATTATTACTTTACTGGGAGCAATTGCTTGGAGTTTAATAAACGCGGATTGTCTATTCGCTGACTTAAGGGACTGACGCGAAATAATTTATACAATTTTCTGAAATTAGGAAATACTTAC
>CAZFFD010000040.1:0-23278 GCA_964518035.1 uncultured Methanotrichaceae archaeon
CGTCGCCCCAGTTCGGAAAGCCTGTTTCCCAGATTGTTTAGGCTCATCGCCAGGTTTGGCAGAAAAGCCTGGGGATTTTGTTTTGCGAGCCTTCGGTAAATGTCCGCCGCCTCGGTAGCCGCTTCTAGCGCCTCCTCCCGTCGCCCCAGGTTGGAAAGCATCGTTCCCAGATTGTTTAGGCTCGCCGCCAGGTTTGGCAGAAAAGCCTGGGGATTTTGTTTTGCGAGCCTTCGGTAGATGTCCGCCGCCTCCAACGCCACTTCAAGCGCTTCTTTTCGTTGCCCAATCGCAGAGTGTGCAGCGACTAGTCGATCCAGAGCATATCCTTCGCTAATCCTGTCCCCGGTCTTCCTGGCAATGTTAAGCGCTTGATCGTAGTAATCGATGGCCTTGCTAAAATCTCCAAGGTCAGAGATGGCCCAGCCCAGATTGATCAGTGCTTCTGCCTCGCTCCTTTTGTCTTCGATGTCTTTAGCAATTGCTATGGCTTTATCGCAATACTCGATAGCACGGTCATTTTCGCCCAATAAAATATGAACTGCGCCTTGCTCCAGGAGGATCTTCAAAATCTCTTTTTTATTTTTTATCTTTTCCAGCAAGTGCTCATTTATCCTCCTGCGCCTCTGCAGCTCCTCCTCGCTTTTATATCTGAGGTCCTGAGGAATTGAAAGTGCATCCAATGCCTGAAGGCTCGGCCCCTGCTCATCGCCCTTAAAAACATGATATCCTCCTCTGTACCTCCAGAAGTCTGCAGCCTTCCATATCACATCATTGAGTCCTGCTGGTGTCATGAAGACCAGACTCGGAACGCCCGCATCGTAAAAAAGCTCCCGAAAGTTGTTGAGGGCCTCCAGGATATCCTCGCTTGGGCTATCTGGAAGAACCCAGACAATGATATCCTTTTTTGCTGCTTTTAAATTTCTCAGGTCCGAGATGAGTTTATCTCCCGTCTCGACGGCCAGCACTCTGGTGGGATATCGTGCCTTTATAACCTCTATTAGTTTCTCTCGATATGCTGGTGAAGCGATTATGCAGAGAACGAGGTTTCCTTTTCCTTGAGAGATCTCAAGCCCGGTGAGCAGGAGATCCACTTCATCCAGATCCTCTAGGGAGATTGGCTCCATTTTTTAACCAATGGATGCAGCATGGGATTGACCTCGCACCATCTGCCCTCATCATCTTCATATTCAACCGCAGTCAGGCTGAAGAGCAATTCGCGAGTTAGAGTGGAATCGAGACCTTCTTCTCTGGCCTCTTTGCATTTATTGATCTCCAGCAGCTTCTTCTTATGAGCTTCGGTTAGGGTTCTATCAAATGTCATCCTCAACTTATCAAGGGCGATGGCCACATCTGCCCTGGATATCTGCGTCTGGCCCTTGCGAAAGGCGTTGAGTGATGCTTCCTTCATGACCTCCACCAATTCGGTGAGCTTGCCTGTGGACTCGATGGCATATTCCAGGACATCATCTTCCAGCAGATCCAGCTCTATCCTGTGGGATATCACATCTCTGTAAAACTTTCTTCCATTCTCATGTCTCTCGCCGTTTCTCTTCCAAACAGGCATTTGTAGCAGGATCACGTCGCTGGTAAAGGCATGCCTCACATTCTCATATTGTGGATTAAATGCCAGTGGAACTGGAAATGTGTAAACCACAAAACAACTCGGCTCGATAAGCAATTGGTAGTTTTTATAGAAAAAATCCTCGGACTGCTGGCCTCGGGCCAGCTTGTCCAGATCATCAACTATTATTACTAGTTCTTTTCCCGATTTTTCCTCGATATCCAGTATCAGCCAGTTAAGCCTTTGGATAAGGTCGCTGATCTTCTGATCCAGTTCCGTTCGCAAACACTGTCTGGTTTTGGCTTCCCGACTAAGCTTGAGAATGACGATCCGGCTCCAAGAGAGGCCCTTTGAACTCTGGCTGGTCACCTCTTCTTCGGTTATATTCGTTATCCTCTTGGTAAAGTCTTGGAAATCCTTCTCAATATCAGGATGAAGAGGAATACTCGCAGCTTTGGCGATGTCATAGATCTTCAGGGCCATAGAGACAAAGAAATCGCGAAAATCAAAATCGCTTAGATTCAGATCCTCTCGAATTGAATAATTCACCACTAAGAATCGGCTTTTATCCAGGGCAGCTTCCAAACGGTATAGTTCTGTGCTCTTTCCTGATCCTCTAAAGCCTAAAAAGAGGTACTTCTCTTTTCGATCCGGATTAGCAAGCTCAATTCGATCCTTTAAATCCGTCATGGGTGAAATAGAGTTAGGTCGCTCAACATAAAAATCCCTAAACTCTTGATCTTCTTTCAACGGCTCCACATAAAAATTATTGTAAGCTTCCTTTAAATTTTTCGCTCTGGGCATGCTATCCTCACGTTCGTCATTTGTCCCATTAATATGATAACCGTTTTGATTACATGGCAGAAGACAATTTAGGAAAAATAGGGTCTGAGACTGCCACTCTTCCCGACCCTCATTTAATAGAAATATATTGGAGTGCTGTTAGTATGTCGAAATCTCTCCCCGCAGAAGCATCTGTTGCAGCTTGGGGATATTGCCGAGCCACTCGTCCACGATCTCCATGGCCCCTGCCTCCAGGCTCTTCATGTCCTTTCCCTCTTTGGGCACGATCTGGACGCTGGCGATGTGCGGCTCATCGATGGGCTTGCCGATCTGTGACAGCATCTTGATGTAGACCTCGTCTATGCCCTCTACCTCGGCTGCGATTTGGCGGGCGGCCTCAGTGGAGAGCAGATTGTAGATCTTTCCCACGTGGTTGATCGGATTCTTGCCGCATGTCGCCTCAAGGCTCATGGGCCTGTTGGGTGTGATCATTCCGTTGGCCCTGTTGCCCCGGCCCACAGCTCCGTCGTCTCCCATCTCGGCTGATGTGCCGGTGACTGTGATGTAGACCGATCCCTGCTCGATGTTGTCTGCCACATTCATCTGAGCTGCTACCTTCCTCGAAGTGAACTGCTTGGCATACTCAACGACGTGCTCCACGATGTCCCTCTTCGTGTCTGCGTACTCTTTGAGGTTGGCCACATGCCTGTCAACCATGGCGCAGGCGATTGTCAGGTTGATAGAATCCCCTTGGCGCATTCCCATGACCTTGATGTCCTCGCCGATGGCCGGAACACTCTTCTTGAGCCTCATCATCTCCCGTTCGGTATTGAAGACGATGTTCTCAGTTTCAGACAGAGGAGCGTAGCCCACGCCAAATGATGTGTCGTTGGCAGAGGGAACCTTGCGACCGAATACGTCCCTCAGGTCTGAGGAGCCCATGCCGATCTTCGCATCAAGGATGATGTGATTGTTGACATCCAGATTGGAGAGCGACTGCACGAGAAGCTTTCTCGCGGCCTTGATGGCAATGGTATCAACAGGAATCTCTTCTTCCTTGAAGACCCTAGTGGCGCGACCTGTGAGGAGAATGTACAGGGGGCAGATGACCTCGCCGCCTCCAAAGGCGGGCTTGGACCTGCCGGCAACAATCTGGGTCTTATCGGTGTTGTGGTGCAACACAGCTCCAAATCTATCAAGGTATTCCTGGCAGAGGGCCCGGCTGATCGACTCCGCGAGGCCATCAGCCACGCTGTCCGGATGCCCAATACCCTTGCGCTCTACAAGCTCAATTTCTTGCTGCTCCAACGGTCTTTGATTGAGGCGTTCCACCTTGATATTTCTCTTCATGACCTTTCCTCGATTTCCCTCGAATACGATCGTATGACGAACCAGTTGCCCTAAATGAACTACGATATCATATTAAGGCTTTGCACTTCATTGAATTAATGTTTTAAAAAAGTTGCTGAGTGAGCAAGCTGCGTGGTCCTCTTTCCGCGAACCACTCAGGCGGGCCTACTGGTTGAGCCCCACCTGCCACTTGAGCATCCTCTCCTCTACCACATATCTGAACGTGCGGTCTATGGCGAGACCCAAGAGGCCTAACACAATCATGTACATGAAGACCTCATCCATCCGGTAGTGGCCGTAGGAATCCCAGATCTTGAAGCCAAGGCCATTCTTGCTCACTCCGAACATCTCCGCGGCCACCAGACACATCCAGGCGATGCCCATAGCAATCCTGATGCCTGCAGCAATGGAGGGCAGAGCTTGGGGTATAGCGACATACCTGATCAGATCGATGTCTTTGGTCGCTCCTAAAACCTTGGCAGACTCCACATAGACCCGTGGCAGTCCCTTAAAGCCTACGTAGGTGTTGATCAAAATTGGAAAGACTGCACCCATGAATATGATAAACCCGGCAGCGCTATCGGTTATGCCAAACCAAATGATGGCAAAGGGGATCCAGGCCAGGGGCGGAATGGGCCGCAGTATCTCTACAATCGGGTCCATGATACGATCAACGATCTTGAACCACCCCATGATGATTCCCGTCGGCAAGGCAACCAAAAGGCCTCCGACGATGCCTATCCCAAAGTGCAGAGAGCTGACAGGCAGATCCTCTGTGAGAATCGACCACCAGTTATCCAAGAAGGCTTCCACTACCTGAACAAAGCTCGGAAGGGTCAATTGGTCATTGACCACAACGGCCGCAGCCTGCCAGACGACTATCAATCCCAAAATGGAAAGGGCAGAGACGCCCTGATCTAATAGAGCACTCCGACACCTTTTGCCTTTGTCTTTACTCAGCGCCTTTCACCTTCTCATAGAGGCTCGTTTCGAACAGATCCTTCTCTGTCAGCTCCCGTTTGGTGTAGCCCATCTCGTAGTCCACTTTGGCGTACTCGACAGTGGAAGGGACCTGAAGCGTGGGATCGCTGATCCACTTGCCGTCCCAGTTATGGATTGAATGCTCGACCTCAGTGAGGTTGGACTTGGTCTTCCTCGCGTAGATCTCTGCGGCCTCCTCAGGATGGGAATTGATGTACTCGGTAGCCTTGATGTGGGTCTTGATGATCTGCTCCACCAGCTCAGGGGCATCTTTGATGAGCTTATCTGTGACAACCAGGCTACAGCAGGCATGGTTCGGCCACATCTCGCCGGAGGCCACAACCATCTTGCCCTTGCCCTTCATCTCAATTATGGAGGGGGACGGATGAGGCAGAAAGACTCCATCGATCTTTCCGGCGGACAGAGCGCTTGTGGCCGGTCCGGGGTCCATGGCCTTGATGTCCACCTTGGAGATATCCACTCCGTTGTCTTTAAGCCACTTCTTCATGACTGTGTCCTGAATGGATCCGGGCGGGAAGGTGCCAATGGACAGGCCAACCAGAGAGGCCGGTCCGTTGTAGGCTTTATCCAGGCCCAGGACCAGGTTGGAGCCGTTGATGTTGACTGCAGCCACGATCTTGGCCGGCAGTCCTGCTGAAATGGCAGAAATTGGCGGCGCTGTCCCCACGTAAGCCACGTCCAGCTCTCCGGCAACCATAGCCTGCATCTCAGGGACTCCGGTTGGAAACTCAAATTCCTTGATCTCGGTTATTCCAAAGGGCTTCAGGTCATCCTTCCACCAGCCCTTGTCTGACGCCACCATCTCTGCAATCTGATGGGTACTGGGCTGGTAGCCGATGGCAAGCGTTGTGATCTTGCCAGTCGTCTGCTCCTCGGCGGAGACATTATCCTTGCCAGTCTCATTGGAGACGGCTCCCTCCTTCTCTGGATCCGAGAGGCAGCCAAGCGATATCACTACCACTGCCGCCAGGATTGCTATAATTATAAAGTTCTTCAAATGCGATCACCTAGTATCGACTTCGCCTATTTGACAGAACGATCGGTATAAAGCAGTTTCCAGTCAATTGGCTATATTTTCTCAAAATGGAAAATTTAAAAGGAATATCCTACAATAGTGCTAATGGTCGCCGTGTTCAGCGAAAGGCGTTTCTTTATATAATCCAATTGTAATTGAATAAATATCAGTGATTGATACCATTGATAGACGCCGGTGACTGATGCCAGGGTGGTGTGCTGCATGGTTGGATCTTTTTCCGAGATAAGAGCGAAGGTAGAGCACGGAAACGCCGTGATCATGACTGCAGAGGAGGTCTCCCGCATGGTCCTGGGCGGACACGCTGAGGAGCTTTCCAAGGTGGACGTCGTCACAACTGCCACTCGGGCGCTGATGAGTGGAACCTATGCGGTTTTATCCTTTCCAGTGGCCCCGCAGGGATCGTTTCTCAGAGCAAAGAAAGCCTGGATCAACGGGGTGGCAGCGATGGTCGGTCCCTGCCCTAACGAGAACCTGGGCGTTCTGGACCTGGTGGTGTTTGGGACGGCCCATAGCAAGAGCCGGCCAAACTACGGGGGTGGCCATCTCTTTCGTGATCTGGTGGAACGAAAGGAGGTTCTGGTCGAGGTGGAAACGGACGATGGGCGCATCATCCAGACAGAGTTGGGGTTGGACGAGATGCCCCATGCCAGGCTCTTCGGCTCGCGTCATGCCTTCAAGAACTATTCGGCCTTTGTCAACGCGGGAGATGTGCCGGTCAATACCATATTTCACAGCAGCGGCTTTCGACCGAATTTCCAGGAGGCAACGTTCTCAGGCTGCGGCCAGATAAATCCTCTGAAGAACGATCCTCTGCTGGAGAGCATTGGTCTTGGAACGCGCATTCTCATGAACGGGGCGGAAGGGTATGTTCTTGGCACTGGTACCAGGAGCAGCAAAGAGAGGCCAAACCTCTCAGGCTTTGCAGATATGCATCGGATGACTCCGGAGTACATGGGCGGCTTTGTCACATCAGCAGGCCCTGAGTGCATCTGTTCTTGGGCTGTTCCCATTCCCGTCATCAGCAAGACCATCTTAGAGGAGATTGCCCGGAATGATAGTGATATAATTCTGCCGGTAAACGATGTGGTGAGCAGGACGGCCATTGGCGAAGCCGATTACGGTGACGTCTGGACGGATGTTGACCTTAAGGTCGAGTTTGAGCCGGAGCGATGCACCGTTTGTCGGTCCTGTCTGGCGGCAGAGGCCTGCCCCATGCGAGCGATAGGTAATGAGGCCGGACGGTTCAGAAGAGACGAGGATCTGTGCTTTCATTGCGGGATGTGCGTGAATGCATGTCCTTCGGGGGTCTTCTGCGGTCGTCTTGGGGTGGTGCGTCTGCGGACCGCGGCGGAGAGCGTCAGGAGCATTCCGGTGGTGCTGCGTCAGTCGGACCGGCTGAGAGCTGTTAAGCTGGCTGAGGAGCTGAAGAGACGGATCCTGGACGGCACCTTTAGGATGTCGGAGCCTGTCGGGCCCGTGGGCTGAAAATCTTTGTGGCTCCCGAAGCAATGCAGAACGTAGATCGTGTCTCTTCTTATCTCGCAGACTATCCGGGCCTGTCCAGTCACTTTATCCACATGGCAGGGTATTCCATGCTTCATGCATTTCCTGGGAGGCGCCACGATCATCTTTTCAAAGTGTTTCAGGAATAGGGATTTGAGTTCCTGTGGCAATCTCTCCAGTTCTTTCTCTGCAAAATCTGAGAAAACGATATCCATGAAGATCTAGTTCTCAGGCTCAAGGATCTTCCTGATTTCTTCGAATGAATGCACCTTTACCTTGCCGGCATCCAGTTCGGCCATCTCCTTATCTACTGCTCTATGCACCAGCGCTAGCTCTTCTTCTTCTATCTGACGCTTGTAAGCCATAATGGCCTGACGAATGACCTCTGTTTGATTTCCTGCATAGCCTTTTTCGATGATGCTTTTTATTGCAATCTCGTAGGGGTGCCCAAGATTAATATTCATTTATCCTCAGCTTATGCGTATTCAATGTACATCCAGATTCATAAAGATTGCTCATCTCGTTTCCAATTGCATTGCCTGTCTGGCGCATCTGCTGAATCTTTCCATAATCTCTTTAGGCGAGAGGCTGATGATGGGCACAGTGGCGTTGCCTGCCTCGACCTTCACCACAATCACGCCTTTGCCCAGGAGGGCCTCGGCCAGATCCCCGGGCTTCTCGACCTTTCTCACGTTCTTGATTCCGGCAGCCTTTGCTAAAGCGGCGAGATCTGTGCCAAGATGCGTGCAGGTGGGCTGCGAGCCTGTGGAGCCGTAGCAGCAGTTGTCCAGGATCACCAGCAGAAAATTCTGGGGCGCATGATGGGCGACGGTGGCGAGAGTCCCCAGGTTCATGAGTACAGACCCGTCGCCATCAAGGACGATCACCTTCTTCTCAGGCTGGGCCAGAGCCAGGCCCAGGCCGATTGATGATGCCAGGCCCATCGATCCCAGCATGTAGAAGTTTTCCGGGCGGTCGTGAACTGCGAAAAGCTCGCGGCTTGGATAGCCTATGTTTCCGACGAGAAGAGCATTCTGAGCCGCGGCTGCCTGCGCGGCCAGGGCGATGGCCTCAATCCTCTTCATTTCGCCCTCCAGAAATCAAGATCCAAAAGCACAGCCTCGGGTCTTTTCTCTTCTGCGGCCTTCTCCCAGGCACAAGCCACAGTCTCCTCCGCCGTCTCCGGGCTTGGCGAGTAGTGGCGGATCTTCATGGCATCCAGCAGGGGAACCGTGAGCTGGCCCATTGGCACCTGGCCGATTATTGGCTCGTCCTTGCCGCCCCTGTGGCTGATTATCATGAGCAGAGGGATGTCGTAGAGCATGTCTAGAGAAGCGAGAGCATTGATGCTGTTTCCGAGCCCTGAGTTTTGCATGAGGAGAGCAGGCCTTCGCCCGCCCAGCCAAGCTCCTGCGCAGATTCCCACTCCCTCCTCCTCGCGGGTGACGGGCACGTGGATGATCTCCTCGTCGTTTTCCACCAGGGCTAAGAGTTCCTGAAGGTTGACGCAGGGAACTGAGGTCGCGAGGTTGATGCTGGCACGCTTGAGGCCGCGGTAGACTGCGAGGCTGGGATTCATCTGCATTCCATTTATCCTGCCAGGCCAAAAAACCTTTGCAGGACGGCTCCTGCCTATGAAGGCCGATTAGGCACCGTCTTTTGAGTTTTATAATTCTCCATATATTTTTATAACTCAACAAAAAAATTTAAATCCTAAAAATAACTCAGTACTAAAAATAGGTAGATTAAAAAATTATTTAGGAGGCTATGGATGTCATTTACTCTGATCAAGGGAACATTTCATGTGACCGGCTACAGTCCCGATGGCGATTCAGTCAGGTTCAGAGCCTTGGACTCGTCGCTGTGGAAGAAGCTCTCCGGCCCGGCTGTGCAGGCCAATGCGCGGGGACACGCGCAGCTTCGAATCGAGGCGGTTGATGCCCTGGAGACGCACTACATGGGCTTCTCTCAGCCCTTGAGCGCAGCGCGCACAGCCGGAGACTTCCTTCTCTCTTTCCTTGGGATCGATGATGTAGAGTGGGACGAGAACGAGAGAACCGTTGTCAAGGCCCGGGACGGCACCGAGGGCTACATTTTGGCCCGCAGCACCGAGAGCAACCGCCGCCCTGTGGCCTTTGTCTTTGCCGGCGAGAGCGATGAGAAGGACGGGGCAGAGATAAATCTCGACAGGTCCATTCTGAAAAATAGCCTCAATTACCGGCTGCTCGCTCGCGGCCTAGCTTATCCCATGTACTACAACGGACTCTTCTCTGATCTGCGATCTCCTCTGTCAAGGGCCGTGGCGAACGCCAGGTCAGGAGGATTGGGGCTGTGGCCCCTTGACAAAACCAACAAAGGATTTTCCGTCTCAAGTCTGAAGGCCATCACCGAGGAGGTTGCAGTCCTGCCCAAGCTCTTCCGGCGCATCATCAGCTACATGGGCGAGGGCGGCAAAATCGATGGATTCAAGGAGCAGCTCCAAAAGGGCTGCGAGCCGCTGGTGAGAATATCCGAGGTTCACTTCACCCGGTTAGATGCGATCGTTGAGATGAAGGGTGAGAAGGTGAGGCTCTCCGAGCCGCCTGAGAACCTGATATTCGTGGACAAGGTGCTCTGCAAGAAAAGCTGACTTGCCACAATTATTATATTCATTCGAGAGGTCAATAATACTCATATGATCAAAGTTATTTCTGCCATAATATGGATCTCGTTGGCTGTGCTATGCGCATCCGCTCAGTCCCAAGATGATTCAATAAACCGATTGCTCAGCAACGGAGATGAACTTCTCGAATATGCGCTCAACATCACCCAAAATGAAACAGATAAAGAGTCTGTCCTCCAAGAAGCACTCAAATCATATGATCAGGCCATCCAGAGCGATAATCGGTCTGCATTGGCTTGGTATAAGAAAGGTGAAGCTCTCATCGAGCTAGGTCGTTTCGATGAGGCTTTTCTGTGCTTTAATAATTCTACAGAAATTGATCCGAAATATGCAGATGCATGGCACCAAATAGGCAAATACCTGACTGTCATGGGCAGATATGATGAGGCTATTGATGCCTATAACAAATCTGTAACATTAGACCCACAATTGCTTGACGCATGGTACATGATGGCCGGCACTTTTGCGGAGTTGGGTCGTTTCGATGAGGCAGTGAGAAGCTATGATAAGGCTATTAATATCGATCCAATGCTATCGAAAGCCTGGCTGGAAAAGAGCGGTGCGCTTAAAGCACTTGGCCGGGGGGATGAGGCGAATGATACGTTGGCTAAAGCCATTGAGCTGTATGATGGCGCCCTCAAATCGAACCCTGACGACACGTCAGCACTGTTTGGCAAAGGTGCAGCTCTCTACAGCAAGGGCAATTATAATGAATCGATCCAATACTTCGATCATGCAAGTGAGGTCTCTCCCGGAAACTATCGGCCCTGGTATTACAGGGGATTATCTTTAAAAGCGCTAGGTCGCGAGTCTGAGGCAGATGTTGCCTTTGCTAGAGCGAGAGAGCTAGGAGGTCCCTTCTAAAGTTCAACTATTTATCCATAGAGCGCCCAATTTATCATTCATGCCCATCCTTCGAGAAGATAAAGACCTCAAAGAGGCCCTGACAAGCTGCCGGACCATCTGCGTGGTCGGCATCTCGCCGGACCCCTACAAGCCCAGCTTCTTTGTCTCTGACGTCCTCCTGAGCCGCGGCTTCAGGCTCTACTTCGTCAATCCCAATTACGCTGGTCGGACTATTTTAGGTGAAAAGGTCTACGCATCCCTTAAAGACGTCCCGGATGAGATAGATATCATTGATGTATTCCGCAGGCCTTCAGCCGTTCTGGCTCTTGCCGAGGAGGCGAAGCAGAAGGGCTTCAAGGTCTTCTGGATGCAGCCTGGCACAGAGAGCCCAGAAACTATAGTAAAGCTGGATCGAGAAGGATATCGCGTGGTAGCAGGAAGGTGCGCGAAAATAGAATCCGGTCGCTTGCTCTGAATGCAACCGTTTCAATCCTTCAAATTTTTTCATCAGTTCGCTAGGCATCCATCCTGATCCAGGGTCTTTGTTACCATCTCAGTCCTCTGGTTCTCGCTGAGCAGGCAACCGCATGATCTATCTTTGGAAATAGTGCAATTGCATGGCTCGATATGAATGGTAACTGCAGTCCCTGGATAGTGCTGCTTGATTGAGCATGTGATCATGTCGGCAATGCGATGTGATTCATCGACAGACATTGATGCGTCAACTCTGATGTGGAACTCCACGAAGCGGCAGGCACCTGCTTTTCTTGTGCATAGGTGATGAAATCCCCTGATGGTTGGAGAAAAGGCTCTGATGTGCTTGCTTACTTCTTCCAGCTCTTCCGCGGGAAGGCCCACATCCACCAGGTCGCGCGCAGACTCAACTGTGAGATGATACGCTGCTTTTATTATCAGAATTGCTACGCCAATAGCAGCAGCCGGATCTACCCATCGCAGGTCTACTCCGGGAAAGATGAACCCGCCCGCCAGAATGACGACCAGGCCGCCAAAAACGCCAACCGACGTGTACACGTCTGTTCGCAGGTGCCACGCATCTGCTATCAGGGCTACGGAGTCCGTTTCTTTGCCTACCTTAAAGAGTCTCTTGGAGACGAAGATGTTTGCCGCTACGGAAATCAGCATGACGGCAATTCCAAGCCAGGCCTCGTCCATTGGCTCGGGATTTCGGAGCTTTCTTACGGCCTCAAAAATTATCCAGCAGGCGGCGATAAAGATAAGAATCGCTTCGACAGTCCCGGAAATATTCTCAACCTTGCCGTGGCCAAACGGGTGGTCCTCGTCTGCCGGCTTGCCGGATTTTCTCACTGCAAAAAATGCAATAATAGCAGCCAGCAGGTCCATTCCAGAATGGATAGCCTCAGATATCACCGAGACAGATCCGATCAATACCCCTGCCACAAGCTTGATGGTCATGAGGCTAGCATTCGAGAGCACTGAGAGCATAGCCACGTTTGACTTTAGCTTGTTCTTCTCCGCTTTGCTGATCTCCATATTTGTTTCCCTTACTTCCTTCGTTCAATCAGCCCAACTGCAACCAGGGCAGCTAAAAGGGCCAGAAATCCTTCAAATCCCGGTTGCTGTTGGCTCATTCGTCTCTTCAGCTCCTCCTCAGCCTTTGTCTTGATCTGTTCAGGGGTAAGGTTCTTGCTCTCGTCGATCTCTTGGTTGATTTTAGCTCTCGCTATCTCAGTTAGGTTGTCTTTTGTAGCATTGAGATCTGCAGAGATGTGCTCTTCTGTAAGATTTCCTTCTAAGACGTGTTGAACCGCTTTCTCCTGAATCTGTTGCCCTGCAGCGTTCACCTGTTCCGTAATGGACCCGGTGATTGAATCAATTGGATTTTGGGCTGCGGTTGTTGAGACAATCGCCAGGAAGCCGGCCATTAAAATTAAACGAACAATGCTCATGTTTCTCATCACCGATTGACAACGTTTTTAAAGGTAGAACCGTACCCATTGTTAACCTAAAAAGCTTTCCCTTTCTTTCTCAAAAATAACAAATTGAATTATTCGCATTAGCAAAAGCTAAATAGCCAGTCTGGAAGTACCTACTCGATGTTCTCCGGCTGGGATGAATACCGTCTTATAAACGAGCAGCTTGCCGAGCTGGTTAAGGGCCTTCCAGACTCCCCTCTCGGAGAGGTTATCAGCTATGTCCTCTCAGCTCCGGGAAAGCGTGTCCGGCCCCTCATCCTCATCTTCTCGGCTGAGGCCTTTGGTGGCACAGCCAATGAGGCCATAAAAGCTGCTTTAGCCATTGAACTGGTCCATGCGGCTTCGCTTGTTCATGATGATATTCTCGACCACGGCGTAGAGAGGCGGGGCAGGCAGAGCGCTTTTGAGCGCTTCGGACCTGAGGCGTCTCTTCTCGCAGGTGACTGGCTTATATCTCGATCCATCGAGCTGATCTCTCACTACAGTCAGCCGGTGATAGCCGCGTTCTCCTCCGCATGCATGGATATGTCTGACGGAGAGCTGATGGATCTATCAGAAACCTGCTCATCTGATGATTACTATCAATGTATCTCCAAAAAGACTGCCACGCTGTTTTCAGCGTCCGCCAAGATGGGGGGCCTGCTGGCAGGGGCCGGGGAAAAGGACGTTGTAAGCCTCGAAAGCTACGGGCTTCATCTCGGCCTGAGCTATCAGGTTTTGGATGATCTCGAGGAATTTTTGGGGCTGGACCAGGGAAAGTCTTCCCAGAAGACGTCGGTCACGCTGCCCAGAATCTATAAAGACCTTCATCAAGAGGACGTCGTGTCCCAGATGTGCATCAAGGTCATCGATGATCACAGCCGTCTGGCCAAAGAGGCTCTCCGGCAGTCGTCTGGCAAATCACTCATGCTGAGCCGACTGGAGTGCATTGTGGACGAGATGACCCGCCGGGGGATGGCAAGATGCAGATTGCAAAAAAGCCTCTGCTGAGTATTGAGGCCTCAGCTGAAGGAAGAGGCATACGTCTGACTGCGAAGGGAGCCATTGCTCCTTTTGCCAAACCTGTCCTGGACCGGATGAACCGCATCTTTGCCGACGAGAAGCCCATTTCCACCGGACCGGATAAGTTCATCTTCTCAACCTGGATTCCACCCGCCCCTAGCCCGGCCTTTGACCGCATGCTCTCCGCACAGGTGGGGGCCCTGACCCGCCGGCCCATTCCAGACCAGTTCTCGATAGCTGTGATGAAGGCCTGCCCCAACGATTGCATCCACTGCAGCGCCCCATCTCGTCAGGGGGAGATACTGGAGAGCACGGTTGTGAAAGGAGCCATCTCCGAGGCCCTGGACATGGGATCATACCTGGTCACCTTCGACGGAGGTGAGCCGATGCTGCGAAAAGATCTGCCTGATCTGGTGTCCTCCGTGGGCGACCGTGCCATTTCCACATCGTTTACCAGCGGCTACCATCTCACAGAGGATCTCGCCCGGCGGCTTAAGCAGGCGGGGCTTTATGCTGTGCGAATCAGCATTGACAGCCCCTTCGAAAAAGAGCACGACCGGGTACGTGGCCGGGAGGGAGCCTATCGCGATGCCCTCTTCGGAGTGAAAAATGCGCTGGCGGCTGGGCTTATGGTCGATCTGTTCATGGTGACATCTCCTCACAACATCGACCACCTGGAGGATGCTTTCTCTTTGGCCGCAGGCCTCGGAGTGCACGAGCTGTCCTTTTACGAGATCGTAGCTGTAGGCCGATGGGCTTCTCACGAGGATGAGGTTCTGACAGACCGGGACGTTGCCAGATTGGAGCACTTCCACAAGGAGAAGAACCGCTCCGAGGGCCCGCGGGTCACGGCTCTGCCCTACCTGCTCGGCCCCGAGATGTTCGGATGCTTTGCAGGCAGAAGATGGATTCACGTCGATGGCTCAGGCGAGGCCCTGCCATGCGCTTACATGCCTCTGTCCTTCGGAAATATCAAGGAGAAGAGCCTCAAAGAGATCTGGAAGGAGATGACCTCTTATCGGTGGTTCAAGGGAAGGTGCTCCTGTCAGATGCGGGACCAGGGGTTTCGAGAGGCGCACAGAAAGATGCTGGATTGATGATTCCATCAGATCTCTTCGTTTCTCTGTGCCTCTGTGGTTAGATCTTGCGGCAGCGGGTTAATTCTGGTTAGCATCCCTTACGAACCACAGAAGCGCAGAGACACAGAGATAGCAAAAAACCGCTGCTTCACCAACATAGTAATAGCGATGAACCCCATCAAACCCCCAGCGCCAGCCTAAGCGTGTTCCTGACAGCTGGAGCGAGGCCAAGCGTGATAAGCGTCAGCTTGGTGAGGTTTTTAAGCGACGGCTCGCTCAGGGATCTGTCGATCATCCATAGCGCCGGAAGCAGCACGGCGAGTTTCAGGGGAAACATGATCGCTGCCGTCCCGACTTGGTTGATGAGGAATGTGGGGACCACATGCTTTTCGTAGTAGCCGAACCAGTCCACGCCGATGTAGGTCGAGCTGGCGTCCAGCATGTGGGCATAGATGATCATCATATTGAAGCGGTCCCGGAGGAAACTGAGGGCAGATAGACGATCCCGTAGGAACAGAAAGATGCCAGCAAGGCCTGATCCCAGAAGGAAGACCGCGGCAATAACCCAGCCATTTGGGAGCCCGACCGAGGAGAGCAGAGCTAGATTAAAGACCGCCCAAACGAATCCAATGGCTGCATATTTGGCGTGATATTTTTCCCCCCAAATCCACCTGGTGAGAAGCAAGCATGCAACCGTTCCGAAAAAGACCAGAAAGAATACTGGCGGCGATACCAGAAAGTATCTCCAGGGCGCAGAGACGAGATCCGCGTCCTCGATCACCCTCAGGCTCGATCCGACCAGGATGTATGGCAGAGTATAGAGCACCAGCCTTTCATCGATTGAGATCTTAAGGCATCCCAGAAGCTTGATCAGCCCCAGCACAACTAGTCCCAGGATTATGGCCCAGGTAATAGTATCCACAGGATTGTAGCTGGTGTCGTAAATGATTGGGTCGATGTAGTACCTGTGGACAAAGCTCGAAAGCTCGGAAGCTGGCCCTGAGAGGTGGCCTGTGAGATCGATCACAATATGGGCATTGTACCGTCTCATATTTCAGGAGTTCGTGTGCGATTGTTTCTTCAGTTCAAAGCTCGGCGGAAAGTATTTATATGGAAAAAGTAAAAAGCATCATGTCCGTTTTCTGATTTTAGTTGAGGTAATTAAATGGTCGAGGTGTTCAAAGGTACAACTACGGTAGGTGTACTCTGCGATGGAGGTGTAGTACTTGCATCGGAGAGCCGTGCTACCATGGGCAGCTTCATAGCCAGCAGCACCGCCAAGAAGGTCTATCAGGTCGATGATCTGGTGGGTCTGACGACGGCGGGCGTGGTGGGTGATGCTCAGTCGCTGGTCCGGATGGTTCAGGTCGAGGCCCGGCTCTACAAGATGCAAAGAGGCGAGAACATGACTGTCAAAGCCATAACATCAATGCTCGCCAATATTCTCTCCTCTCGTCGTTACTATCCTTTCATGGTACAACTTGTCATGGGCGGCGTCGATCGATACGGCCCCAAGATCTATTCGCTTGATGCTTTAGGCGGCCAGATCGAGGAACGCAAGGTTGTGGCCACCGGATCGGGTTCTCCCATCGCCTACGGCGTGCTGGAGGCCATGTACAAGCCCGGCATCAGCATCAAGGATGGAACCATCCTGGCAGCAAAATCAATTCAAAGTGCCATGAAGCGCGATTCTGCTTCTGGCGACAAGATCGAGCTCGTCAGAATCACAGATAAATACGAGGAGGTAGGCGAGCCGGAGTTTTCTGAGATCATGAAGCTCCTCTAACCTTTTTTGGATGTGTTCTATTGTCAGTAGAAGAAGTACTTTTTGAGCTCAAACGCAAGGTGCAGAGCAAACTGCCTCCGGACATATCAGTCACGGGGCTGGAGTTCGAGGGTCCGGAGCTGGTCATTTATACTGATGACCCCAAGAAACTGGCGGACGACGGAGAGATCATAAGGAACCTGGCCAAGGAGCTGAGAAAACGCGTAGTGGTACGCCCGGACCTGAAGGTTCTGGCTGACCCAGAGTCGGCCATAGTCAAGATCCAGGAGGTCGTGCCTAAGGAAGCAGTCCTCACCAACTACTACTTTGATGGCGAGACCGGCGAGGTCCAGATTGAGGCTGAGAAGCCTGGTCTGGTCATAGGTCGCCACGGTGCGACGCTACGCGAGATCACGAAGCTCATAGGCTGGACGCCCAAGGTTGTCCGAACCCCTCCTGTGCGCTCGACAACCATAGCCAACATCAAGGACTATTTAAGAAGCGTCCAGAATGAGAGAAAGGTCATACTGCGAACAGTGGGCCGCAAGATCCATCGAGATACAGCCTCTAAGGACCAGTGGGTCAGGATCTCAACCCTCGGGGGCTGCCGAGAGGTAGGAAGAAGCTGCATGCTTCTCTCGACACCCGAGTCCCGCATCATAATCGACTGTGGAATAAACGTGGGCTCAGACGACTCTGCAACACCGTATCTCTATGTACCTGAGGTCTATCCGCTCAATCAGATCGATGCAGTGGTTCTGACTCATGCTCATCTTGACCATGCTGGCCTGGTTCCTATGCTCTATAAGTACGGCTACGAAGGTCCCATCTACTGCACGCCGCCTACCAGAGATCTCTGTGTGCTTCTTCAACTGGATTACATCGAAGTGGCCGGTCGCGAGGGAAAGAGGCTGCCTTATGAGTCCGGCATGATTCGAGAGGCCCTCAAGCATACCATCACGCTCAACTATGGCGATGTCACAGACATTGCTCCCGATACCAAACTGACCATGCACAACTCCGGGCATATCCTGGGCTCCTCCATTGCCCACTTCCATATCGGAGACGGCCTGTACAATGTGGCATTTACAGGCGACTATAAGTTCGAAAGGACGAGGCTCTTTGATCCAGCCGTCTGCAACTTCCCCAGATTGGAGACATTGGTGACTGAGGCCACTTACGGCGGGGCGAACAGCCTCCAGCCATCTAGAAAAGAGGCCGAGGTCAATTTGACTAAAGTGGTCAAGGATACCATTAGCAAGGGCGGAAAGGTCATCATCCCTGCGTTCTCCGTAGGCAGGAGCCAGGAGGTCATGGTGGTCCTTGAGGAAGCCATCAGGAAGAAGGTTATTGATGAGGTGCCGGTCTGCCTGGACGGAATGATCTATGAGGCCACCGCCATTCATACCTCATATCCTGAGTACCTCAATAACGATCTGCGCGACCTCATATTCCACAAAGGAATCAATCCCTTCCTGGCACAGTGTTTTGTCCAGGTGGAGAGTCCCAAGCAGAGAACTGAGATCATCGAAGGGCCTCCGTGCGTGATCCTGGCAACCAGCGGCATGATGAACGGCGGACCTGTACTGGAGTACCTCAAGCGCCTTGGTCCTGACGAGAAGAACTCGTTGGTCATCGTCGGCTATCAGGCTGAGGGGACGTTGGGCAGGCGCATTCAGAAGGGATGGAAGGAGTTGCCTATTTCAGTAGAAGGCAAGACTCAGACGGTGAAGATCAACCTGGAGGTAACAACTGTCGACGGATTTTCCGGGCACTCCGATCGCCAGCAACTCATGGAGTACATGAGACGCATCTATCCGAAGCCTGGCCGCGTTCTCACCAACCACGGCGATGAAGGCAACTGCCTCGATTTGGCCAGCTCCATCTACAAGAGGTACAGGATACCGACAATGGCCCCAATGAACCTGGAGACTGTCAGGTTGATCTAATCTATCAAAAAGCTTTATCAAATTAAAGAGATAATACTACTGCGAGGTTCTTTGTGACTGGAAAGAGAACGCGGATCATCAATGATCCATCAGATCTGGTCCCTTTGTTGCAGGCCTTCGGCTCAGAGGTCCATAAAAAGATCTTTGATGAGTTGAGTCGAGAGTGGCGCACTGAGCGGGAGCTGGCAGAGCTCATCGGCGATGAGACAAATGTTCACAGGAGCGTTGCCTTATTGCGAAAGAGCGGGCTCATCGAGACCAAATGGAGGGTTCCCGAGGCGGGAGCAAGTCCTGAGAAGGAGTATCATTCCACTTACTCTCGCGTGCAAGCCAGCTTCGGAGCTACTATGGAAGATCTCAGTGAGCTGATCAGCCTCACCTTCATGTCTGACGAAGAGCTGAGGGCTGTGACCGAGAAGCTGCAAAAGATGGTCAACGGCGGCAACAGCTCTTTGTCCAATCTCTCACGAGAGCTGGGGTTAAGCCAGATATTCATTCGTGGCGTGGCCAAGAGGGCGGAGGGACTGGCTGTGAGAGGCCAGCGCATTGAGCCTTATGTTGAGGACTTCTAAATGACCAATGTCCTGCAGAGCAAACGAGAAAGCTCTCGTTTTCAGATCCTTGTTGAGATCGCCGCTCATCAGCCCAACCTCAGGCAGAAGGAGGTGGCGGAGAGGCTGGGAGTCACTCCCCAGGCCATATCCGAGTACATCAAGGAGCTGGTGGCGGACGGACTGGTGACGACAGACGGACGGATGCGCTACAGCATCACAAAAGAGGGCGTGGAGTGGCTGCTTGAGAGTGCCGCTGAACTGAAGCGCTATGCACGAGTGGTGATGGAGGAGATCATCAGTCATGTTTCCGTCTGGGCGGCCATTGCGGAGGTCGGTCTTGCTGAGGGCGAACGAGTATCTCTCGAGATGAGAGAAGGCCTCCTGTATGCCAACAAAAAAGAAGGGATCGAGGCCAGCGGGGTTGTAATTGCCGCTGCAGCCAAGGGCGAGGATGTGGGAGTATCCGACCTGCGGGGGCTGATCAGCCTCGACGAGGGAAAGGTAATCCTCTGCAAGGTGCCAAGAGTGCAAAACGGTGGGTCTCGCAAGGTTGATTTGGCGGCTCTCACGTTCCAGCTCTCCAGGGCAAGGATGGTGGGGTGCCTGGGCATCGAGGCCTTGGCGGCGTTGCATAAGGTAGGACGCGAGCCAGACATAATCTTCGGGGCTAAGGAGTTCGCGGTTGAGGCGGCCTATCACGGCATAGGCTCAGTGATTGTGAGTGTGGACGAGCAGATTCCAGGGCTTTTAACCCGCCTGGAGTCCGAGGGCCTGAAGTATGAGCTTATCGATCTCACTTCAGGATAGACCTTTTTAATGACATTTCAGGTTCTTGCACAGGCGGACAGGTCCCGAGTATTGTTGCTGCCCCAAAGCGGCAGCAAGACTCTTTTTGAGGGATATCTGCGGCTGAAGGACATGCCCCAGGGGCCCAGAGCGTTTAAGTTCTTGGTTAAAAAGGACGACCAAGCTGAGAAGTTTCTGCCACCTGAAGACGCCTTGAGAATGCTCCGGAAGGCTGAGGCCATTTATCTGGCCCGCGGAGATCCGGTGCAGGAGAAGAAGTTCATTGATCTTTTGCAGGCCTACCAGCTTGGCTACAGATTCGTGCAGGTCTGCAATCATTGTCTCGGCCAGAGAAAGGTAACCTACGTCGAGCCCGATGCCATAACCTACAAGGGCCGGCGCATTTGCGAGAACTGTGCTGCAGCGGAGCTATTGCGTGAGGCGGATTTTCGGGGGCTAGGAAGGGCGGCCAAGGCCCATCTGGCCAGGGTCTTGAAGACCAGGAGAAACCTGGATGATGTGGTTGGTCTGCTATCATTGCAGAGGCTCGAGCCGGAGCTGACTCGCTTTGATATCATCCCTGCGAGCCATGCGGAGCCGACGTTGCCTTTGGCATCCATTGCTCTGCCGCCGCCGCTCATGCAGATGATGCAGCGTCGGTTGACCAAGCTTCTTCCCGTCCAGTCTAGGTCGGTTAAAGCTGGCCTTTTAGAGGGCAGAAATCAGCTAGTGGTCTCGGCTACCGCTACTGGCAAGAGTCTCGTAGGCGAATTGGCTGGCGTCAAGAACCTGCTCGAAGGCCGGGGAAAGTTCTTGTTTCTGGTGCCGCTCGTAGCGTTAGCCAATCAGAAGTTCGATCAGCTCTCGGCCTACAGGGAGCTGGGATTTCGAACATCGATTCGGGTGGGCGTGAGCCGGATTCGTCTCGGAAAGGGCAGGAAAGTTCCTCAGAGCCTTGATGCCGACATAATTGCCGGGACCTATGAGGGCATAGATCAGGTCATACGCACCAAGAAGAGCCTGGGGCGAGTCGGCACCGTAGTCATAGATGAGGTGCATATGCTTGAGGATTCCGAACGTGGTCATCGCCTGTCCGGGATGATTGCCAGACTGAAAAACGCGGCTCCTAAAGCCCAGTTTATTTTTCTCTCTGCGACTGTGGGAAACCCCACAGCTCTGGCAAAAAGGCTCGGTGCTACTCTCGTCGAGTACGAGGTGAGGCCTGTTCCAATCGAGCGGCATCTCATATTCTCGTCTGGACCCGAGAAGAGAAAGCTTCTCCGTCAGCTATCCAAGGAGGCGCAGGCACTGACTTCGTCCACGGGATACAAAGGCCAGAGTATCATATTCACCAACTCCAGGAAGAACTGCTACAACTTAGCAGACTCCATTCCCGGAGCGGCTGCATATCACGCGGGGCTACAGTACCCTGAGAGAAAGAGGATCGAAGAGCTGTTCGGAGAAGGCAAGATTCATACCGTCGTCACCACAGCCGCGTTAGCAGCGGGAGTGGACTTTCCTGCGTCCCAGGTGGTATTCGAGTCGCTGGCTATGGGCATCGAGTGGCTGAATGTGCATGAGTTCAATCAGATGCTGGGTAGAGCCGGCAGGCCGGGTTACCACGACAAGGGGCTGGTTTACATCCTGGCCGAGCCGGGCCGGCGTTTCTCCTCAGGGAAGGGCGAGTCTGAGGACGAGATGGCGCTCGCTTTGCTGCACGGCCAGATGGAGGACGTGGCCCCGGAGTTTGAGGACGCGCAGCAGCAGGAAGAGGTGCTGGCGAATGTTGTTGCCGCTCGCAGCCGGGCGGAGCTTGAGAAGCTGCACCAGCTTACCGTTGGCCTGGATGACCTGGACAGCTCACTATCATCGCTCGAAAAGGCTGGGCTCGTCAAGGGCATCGTTGCGACGAGGCTCGGCGAGGCCGCAGCGGCGCATTTTCTGGCTCCTGAGCAGGTGGCGACAATCGTCAGGCTCCTGGGCCGGGGAAAAAACCCACAGGATGTGGCTGTACAATTGGAGAGCTTTGAGGCGCTGTACCTCAAGTTCGCAGAGCGGATCTCCACAAAACTGCACATGCAGATCTCCCAGAGGGCTCTTCACGGCTCGTTTTTGGATCTTCTCTCCAGTGCCGACCTGCGGGAGCTGGATAACAAGCTTCAAAGGTACTGCATGGATTTCTCACGGGACTTCTTGCGCTGCACCTGTAAGGAATCGCCCTACTGCGGATGCGTCCAGAAGAGCATATCGCTGCGGATACTGGAGCTTCGGGAGGATGGCAAGAGCCCTGAGGAGATCATCGATCACTTCTCAGACAGGTACGGGATGTACGCCTACCAGGGAGACCTGATCAACTGGCTGGACCAGATGGTGCGCTACCTGGAGGCGGTGGAGGCTGTCGCAAGGGTGCTGGGCAAAGGGGCGGCGGCAAAGGAGGCGGCGGAGAGGAAGGCGAGGGTGGAGGGGGAGTGAGTTAGATGAGACATATTTCTAAAAAAATTGTAATAATAGCGATAAAGTATTATTAGGAATAAGCTAACTTCACGTGTATGTGCAAAATATTTATTGGCTGTTCTGGGGAAAGAAGTAAAAGAGCCGCAAAGTCACTTCGGGACTGGATTCCCACCGTGATTCAGGCAGCAGATCCTTGGATGTCCGAGACTGACATTGATCCAGGGAGTATGTGGGATAAGGATCTCATAAAAGCGCTGGAAAATGCTAAGATAGGTATTCTTTGTATTACTTCTGATGATTTAGAATCCATCTGGATGCATTTTGAAGCTGGAATGCTTGCCAATAGTCTAAAAGATAGTAACTATGTTTGCCCATATCTATTAGGCGTTGAGCCTTCCGACATCCAAGGTCCTTTGTCTCATTTTCAAGCAAAAAGGGCAGATAAAGAAGGCACAAGGCAATTGTTATATTTAGTTAATGATCTATCTGTAAGTCCTATCGATAAACCTCGAATAGATTTAATTTTTGAGAGTTTTTGGGGACAACTCGAATTGGACATAAATGAGATTGTCACAAAACCTACAGAAAGTATTGTCCATCCAAGAAATCCTGCAGACATTCTCAATGAATTATTAGAATTAACTCGTCAGCAATCAAGGACTATCTCTGAAATAATAGCCTATAAGAAAGATGATCGATTGAAAATCAGGGCGGAGATAATTATTCAAGCTTTAAAAGAAGATGTATTCAAAGCGGAAAGCCCATTCGCATCTTCTATATCAGGTCTTTCTTTTAATCCCAGGAAGAATATGTTGGAGGACGAGTTGATGAGGATAATCAGTGATCAAGATATATAAAATTAATTAATTAATATTATAAATATTATATATATATATTTATAATATTAACACCATCCTGCATGGTTGTGTTAGGATAGATCCTAAACTCCGGCCTTTGCAGTAACCATTTTTTGTACTGAACTCTTCTGCCC
>CAZFFD010000041.1:0-23153 GCA_964518035.1 uncultured Methanotrichaceae archaeon
AAGGATTGAATAGTCTCCATATGCTAACCGAGATGCTGGCCAGCTAAACACGTACACCCGCTAATTCTAAATAGTGGGACACCGACATAGCGCGAATTGATAATCCATTGGTGATTTGAATTTATGGCTGTCTCTCCATATAGTCGTATAAATCCAAAAGTCTCTATCATAATTCTAAACTGGAATGGGTGGCGGGATACAATTGAATGCCTCGAATCATTATATCAAATCAATTACGATAATTACAATATAATATTAATAGATAACGGTTCTGAGAATCGTTCCCTGGAAGAGATCAGGGCTTATTTAGACGGAAAAAAATCTATTGCATCCAAATACGTTGAATATACGTCAGAGAACAAGCCGCTAACGATATTGGAGTACACAAATAGTGAGGTCGAGTCTGGAGGCGGAAGAGAGGATGAAATTGTCGATCTGCCTTCTAGGAAAAGGATAGTAATAATAAGAAACGATAAAAACTACGGTTTTGCTGGCGGAAATAATATTGGGATCAGATATGCACTTAAATCCCTAAACCCTGAATATATCTTGCTATTAAACAACGATACTGTGGTCAAGAGTGACCTTCTCGATGAACTCGTAAACGCCATCGATAGTGATGAGCGTATTGGTTTTGCCGGGCCTATCGTTTATAAATATGATAGCAATGGTCGGACTGATCTCATAAGCGTGGCTGGCGTAAATCTCATCATGAGCAAAGGCAGTTACCGACGCATTGGCTCTGAAGAGGTAGACCGGGGACAGTATCGTTCTATTGCGACGGTGGATAGTCTTGAAGGATCGTGTTTATTGATTAGAAGGACGGCATTGGAGAAAATAGGTTTTTTAGATGAAAGCTATTTTCTCTATTGGGAAGAGACCGACCTGTGCCGGAGGGGGTTTGAAGCAGGTTTTGGATGCATCGTTGTTCCAACCACTGGCATATGGCATAAGGTCTCTGCATCGAAGCCCCGGGCAATGGTAACATACTATAAGACAAGAAACCGGCTATGGTTTGTGAAAAGCCATGCCACAAAGGAGGAGCTTGTCTCCTTTCTCGGCTATTTCTGTCTCTTTCAGTTTTGGGCAACCATCGCAGGATACATTTTTCGACAGGAATTTGCGAATTTATCATCATTCTTGAAGGGAGTTTTGCATGGCATTATCCCGAAAGAGCAGTTAAAACCAATGGCAAAATCGGCATCGAGATGAATAGCGATGATTAACTGCAAGATCCTGATGTTGTTGCCCATTTGTGAGAGCCCTGTTACTGGTGGGGAGATCTATAATCGCAAGCTATACGACTATCTGAGGTCCAGGTACGTCACAGTAGAGAACATTACCTGGCAGACTAAACCTCACAATACAAAGCTTCAGTTCTTCTTGAATTCCTTGAAGCAAAATCTGTCTCTACTGAAGTTGCTGAAGCGGCTGGAAGGCAGAACGATAATTCTTGAGGACATCTCTACCAGCTCCGACTTATTCCTCTTTAATTTCATAACCACGCATGCAAGGCGCCTGTTGGGCAAAGATGTCCGAGTGATACCAATTGTCCATCATGTATACGCCCCCCTGGCGTTGAGCAGATTTAGAAAAATCCTTAAGCAATATGAAGAGCGCATATTTCTTAATTCTGCGGACGGGATTATTGTCAATAGCGAATTTACTAAGAGCTCCATCGAATCCCTTGTCCGACAAAATATGGATGTGGTAGTGGCCTATCCTGGTTTGAATGTCTCTTCCAGCAATCTGGCAGGCCAGGTCGTAACGGATAATGATAATTTGCATCTGCTTTTTGTAGGATACATTACGCCTCGAAAGGGTGTGGACACGCTCATCGACTCATTCCGGATTCTGGTTATGGACTATGGTATTCATAACCTGATATTGGACCTGGTTGGCGATACAACCCGCGATCCGAGCTTTTTTCGTGAGATCACACATAGCGGTGAAGCTGTAGGAATCCGGGATAAAATTCGCATTCATGGCCGGGTTGCCTCTGATGAGCTGGAGAGACTTTATGCAATGGCGGACATCTTTGTCTTTCCGTCTCACTGGGAGGGTTTCGGCATGGTCTTGATTGAGGCCATGTATAACCGTCTGCCAATAGTGGCAACCAATGCGGGAGCAATACCTTTTCTTGTAAAGGACAGAGAAAATGGCATCTTGGTGCCTGTTAGAGACTCAGAAAAGCTTGCCAAATCAATAAAAAAGCTGATAGAATACCCTGAACTCAGGCGCAGCTTCGGCGAATCCAATTATCAGCTGGCCCTTAAATTCGATTGGAATAAATCGTTTTCGGATATTGAGGGCTTTCTCGATAAGTCCTTTGATAAGCTGTGATTTGGGCTTTGGCAATTCTCAGTTCTCTTTTCCGCGTGGGCTTTTGATCCTCAGTCTCTCGATTGCGTAACGAAGCTTTATCTCCCTTATCTTTTGAGAAAATCTCTCTTCGATCCTCGCCCTGGCTCTGGTGCCGTTGTTGTCTCTCAAGGCTCTCTTAATGGAAGATACTGTAGACTCAAGATCTCCATAGGACACAGAAAAACCTACATCGTCCACAACCTCCGGCAGAGCACCTCGATTTGTCACCACTGGCACGCAGCCGCATGCCATAGCCTCGGCCAGTGCAACCCCGAAGGATTCTCGATAGGAGAGCTGGCAGTAGACTTTGGCTTTTTGATAATATGAGATCAATTCGTCTTGGTTGACATATCCATGTAGCTCTATGTTGTTCGTGGATTTCATGCCTTTAAGAGTATCTCTGTCGTCATTGGATAGGCCCAATACTATAAATTTTGCATCAGGAAGGTGTGCTGCAGCTTGGACAAATGCATCCAGGCCTTTCAATTCGATAACGTTTTTCAGCCCAGATGCAACCGTTAAAACCAAGTCTTCTCTCGTCCTTTCTTCCTTCCCGCTTCCAGGCCTGAATTTGTCCGTGTCTATGGCGTTGTAAATCACTTCTATGTTCTTGGGTTTAGCATGAGCCATTGCTTCAGTTTTTGTAAAATCGGAGACCGCCAGCACCAAATCGGCATTCTTCAGAGCGAAATCAGCATATTTCCGCTTATGCCAGCCTAAGGTATACTGTCCATAGCCGATTTCAGGAGCAAAGGCGACATCATAGCCGCCTGCAACCACAATCGATTTTTTCCCCATTATTTTTGAAAGCAGAACTGATAGAAACGAATGTCCTGAGGCGAACCAGGAATAGGTTAGATCTGAATTGGATATGGTTCGTGCTATCTTGAAAATGTCCCTGGGGGTTCTATAGTTAACCTTCTTCACGTCAAAATGATTCGAAAGCATCTCATAGTCCTGTTTGACGAAGGACGAAAAATCATAATATATAAATGCTATCTTCATTTCAGGTCGTGATTCGATGCCTTTTGGAGGACCTTTTCGTAACTGCAGGCCATCTCTCTCCAGTCATACTTCTCTGCCAGAGACCTGTATCTCTTCCCGTCGATTCCAGCTTTCAGGATATCCTTTACCTGCATGGCGAAGCTCTCCGCGTCGTCGTAGTAGTATATCTCGTATCCCAGCAGCTTTTCCAGCGAGATCATGCGGCTGGAGAGCACCGGCCTGCCGCAGGAGAGGTAATTGAAGACCTTTCCGCCTGCTGCGTACTCGTTCTTCTTCATCATCTTCAGGGGATTGAGACCGATGTCCATGGCGGAGATATAGTGGGAAAGATCCGCGTATTTTACAGCTCCAGTAAAGACAATCCTGTCGCTGACACCTAAATCGTCAGCCATCTTCTTTATTGTGTCTGCGTAATCCGTAAAAAGCCCTGGGCCCACTATGAGCAGTGTAGCGTCGATGCTCGGCAGGGCAGATACCACGGTCTCCAGATCAACCCAGTGTTCGAGGGAGCCCACGTAGCCTAAAACAGTGCCCTTCAAGCCCAGAGCGCTCTTGGCTTCTTCCATAGGCAGAGGCCTCAGGACTCTTGTGTCCACCCCGTTGGCAATTACTGAGATATCTTTGACGCCGATTTTCCGTAGAAAGTCGGCCAGCTCTTTTGTCACAGTTATCACTGCATTGGCAGCACGGAGGTTGAACCTGGTGATTCGGCTTACTACCCACTTGACGATCTCTCCGAGAGCTGAGCCCGGATAGTAAATCGATGCCGATTCCTCCAGGTGGTCGAGATAATCGAAGACGATCGGCGCTCCTGCAAAGTTGGCTGCGAAGGACGGCAGGATATTGGTCGAGACAACGACGTCTATGTCCTGATTCCTCACTATGCTTCTGATCTTCCATAAGTGGTACGGAACGTTTGCCAGATAATAGATCGCCGGGTCATCGGCAGAAATCCAGTCCGCTTTCAAGAGCCGGCACTTCGTCTCCCTGGCCTCAAGCTTCGAGAACCTCTTCAGTTGGAAGTGCAGGACATACACATCGTGCTGCTTGGCCAGAAGGTCGAAGATGAAATTGAGCCGGTTGGGCACAGGATGTCTTATCCAGTCAGTGGTGGGAATTACCAGTATCTTCATTTTTTCTCGGGTCCTATCAGCTTTTGTACCAACTGCTCATATAAAAGACTGGGCCAAAGCCTGAGCCTTTTAATTGCAGCAGGGGGTGCTCATGCCATTTATGAGTCCTTTTATGGTGTTCTATTCATATTTTTTATGAAATGATGACCGAAAAGATCAAAAGCAAGCTATGATTTATCTATTAGTTTGAGTTATCCTGGCTGTGATAGATTTGAAGGGAGTCATATTAGCGGCTGGTGAGGGCCGCAGGTGCAGGCCACTTACCCAGACCAGATCCAAGGTCATGCTTCCAGTGGGAAACCGGCCTTTCATGGAGCATGTGATCATCGCTCTGGCGGCAAATGGCATTAAAGATCTCTACATCGTAGTAGGCTATCAGAAGGAGCGGGTTATGGACTACTTCGAGGATGGTGTTGATTTTGGAGTGAAAATCACTTACCTCGAACAGACTGAGCTTTTAGGGACGGCTCATGCTCTGCGCAAAGCCGAATCCTACATGGATGAGGAATTTCTCGTAGTAAACGGAGACAACCTCATAGATGCCAGGGCTATCAAGGAGCTGATCTCGGCTAAAGGGGACAACGTAATCCTGGCAGCTTTGCGCAGCCATTCTGGTGACTATGGTGTGCTGATGGTGGAGCAGGAGCGTGTAAAGGCAATAATTGAGAAGCCAGGCAGGCCGTGTTCTGGAATTCTGAATACAGGTGCCTACAAATTTAGCCCCGCTATCTTTGATGACCTCATGAGGACGCCCATTTCGGAGCGCGGTTCCTATGAGCTGACGCAGACCATATCACAGATGATTGCAGATGGAAAGGAGATCGTACCTCAGATCAGCAAAGGCATATGGGCTGATGCCATCTTCGCCTGGGATCTGCTCAACGCCAACAGCATGGCCTTGGGCATGAAGGATACAAAGATCGCCGGAGAGGTGGAGGTGGGCGCCATGATCAAGGGTGCCGTGCAGGTGGGCGAGGGCACGATTATCCGTTCTGGCTCTTATTTGGTGGGTCCGGTCTCAATCGGAGCGGACTGCGATATTGGCCCATGTGCTACAATTCTGCCGTCCACATCCATTGGCGATTCGGTGCGAATTGGCTCTCACACCGAGATCCGAAACAGCATAATCATGAACGATGCCCGGATTGGATCGGGTGCCATAATATCCGATTCGGTTGTGGGGGAAAGCTGCACTCTGTCGGATCAATTGGTCGTGGAGACCGGGCCGTGTGTTGTGGATGTGGAGGATTCCTTTAAACGGGCTGAGTTCGGGGCTATATTTGCGGATGATGTGACTGCAGGCTCTCGGGTTCTGGCCAACGCCGGAACAGTTGTGGGCACAGGAGCGCGCATAGGTCCGGGATCAGTCGTTCGCGGCTGGATCGAGAGAGAGAGCAGGGTGATTTGCTGATGTGCGGAATTGTGGCTTATATCGGCGACCAGCAGGCTGGACCAATTCTCTTTGACACTCTGAAGAGGTTGGAGTACAGAGGTTATGATTCAGCGGGAGTGGCTATCAAGCAGGATAGCGAGATTGAGGTCCTAAAATCAGCCGGTCGAATAGCCGATCTGGAAAAGATCTACCAATTGCGGGGCAGTCCGGGTGAGTGCATGGGAATAGGGCACACTCGCTGGGCGACGCACGGGCGGCCTAGCGACCGGAACGCCCATCCTCATACCTCTGGTGAGATTGCCATAGTGCATAACGGCATCATTGAGAACTATCTGGATCTGAGAGATCTTCTCACTGAGATGGGCTATGAGTTCTCTTCTGAGACGGATAGCGAGGTGCTCGCACATCTCATTCACCTTTATTACAAAGGCGATCTTCTGCAGGCCGTTGTCAGGGCTCTCGAACATGTGGATGGCTCCTATGCGGTGGCAGTGCTTGCCGCGAGTTCTCCTTATCTTGTCTGCGCGAGAAAGGACAGCCCTCTGGTGTTGGGAAAAGGCGAGAACGCAGTCTATGTGGCGTCCGATGTTCCCGCTCTTCTTCCCTACACAAAAGAGGTGATCCGCATGAAGGACGGCGAGATTGCTCGCATTTACGCAGACCGAGTGGAGATGATGGACCGTGAGGGCAAATCCCGTCAGGTGGAGATCGAGCGCATCACCTGGGACTCCGATGCTGCAGAGAAGGGCGGCTATCCCCATTTCATGCTCAAAGAGATTCATGAGCAGCCGCGGGCCATTCGGGAGACCATCGCCGGGCGCATCTCGGAGATAGACGGGGATGTGAGGCTTAAGCTGGGATTGAGTGACGAGGAGATTCAGGGCCTTGAGAGGGTGACAGTCATCGCCTGCGGCACATCTTACCATGCCGGGTTGCTCGCCAAGAACCTTTTTGCGCGAGCCGCCGGACTGCCGGTGGATGTAGAGGTGGCTTCCGAGTTTCTGAATCTTCAGATAAAGCCCAGCACATTGCTCTTAGGCATCACCCAGTCAGGAGAGACCGCGGACACTCTGCTCGCCCTGAAGAAGGCCAAGACATTCGGCGGGCGCAGCCTTGCCATTACCAATGTAGTGGGATCAACAGTGACTGAACTGGTGGATGGCACGATCTATACTCGCTGCGGCCCGGAGATCGGCGTGGCTGCCACCAAAACCTTCACATCTCAATTGGTGGCCGTCATGCTGCTGGCCATTCGCATGGGCAGAGCCAGGGGGCACCTCACGCCCGATCAGGCAAGGAAGATGTTGGTCGAGCTGACCAAGCTTCCAGGCCTCGTGCAGAGGGTACTGGAGAAGAGGGAGGAGATCAGAAAGATCGCCGAGCTTTATGCCGATGCCCGATGCTACTTCTTCATCGGCAGGGATTATCTCTATCCCATCTCTTTGGAAGGCGCACTGAAGATGAAGGAGATTGCCTACATTCCCTCGGAAGGATATGCCGGGGGCGAGCTGAAGCACGGTCCGCTGGCTCTGATAACAGAAGAGACACCTGTAGTGGCTTTAGCTACCTGCGGCAAGAAGATCCAGTCCAATATCAAGGAGGTCAGAGCTCGCGGGGCAGAGGTGATAGCTATAGCCTCAGAAGGAGATCCGGATATTGGCAAGGTGGCGAGCAGGGTGATTGGGCTGCCTGAGACCAGGCCAATCTTTTCTGCAGTGCTCTGTACCGTTGTTGTGCAGCTTCTCTCCTATTACACTGCAAACAAGCTCGGCCTGCCCATTGACAAGCCCAGGAACCTGGCCAAGTGTGTTACTGTGGAATGAGGCTTCCTGATCTGGCAAGCCGATAAATCTCTTTTTCCTGCTTTTTTGCAGTTCGTTTTATCTTAAAAATCGTGCTTTATAGAAGGGCAAATGCGCCATCCTCGTCGCATCTGCCTTCTTCGCTTGATGGAGCGCTTTGCCTTTATCTTACTACTAGTTAATATAGCTATCTACTTGATATCACTATATAATCTTTTTTTCTTAATGTTTAACTACTTAATAATTTTTGCTGAAGATTACTCCTATTAATTCATACTAGAAAAAGACTAAATATAACTAATGGCAATTGGGGTGCATCTTTCTGCGAATTAGGATGAGGGATTGAAAATGGGATACGCTAAAGCAATAATGGCATCTGGGATGGTTCTACTCATGGTGGCTACGAGCCTCTCTTGGGCTGGGACATTTGACTTCAACCCAAACCAGATACCAATTAAGCACAAGAACGATGTGACCAGTGATGTTCAAGGTGAAGGTTATTTTGTTGAATACACAAAGGTCAACACCAATAACCTATCCATGTTGAATTATGCTCATGGTAGTGGCACGTTGGACTTTGCTGACATATTATATGATGAGCAGAAGACTACGAGCAAATCAATTTATTTTATTGATTATGATACTGGATATTGGACTAAAGGTCAGGCTGGGGCCAGCAGCGCCATAACTTATACAAGGCAGTATGATAACATCCAGTCGCCGACCAGCTTCGCATATGGAACCGGCTGGTATGCGTCTCATCCTGTCTCCTACAATTCATTGCTCAAGGACAAGAACGAGGCCAAGAGCTATCAAGAAGCTGCTTCTATGCATAGACAGATCGAATATGCGCGAGCCGTCAAGGGTGATATCGCCATTGATATTAATTGCACTGCGCCTACCGCGACAGTTGACGGAAAAGGCACCATGAGCATGGAGATCGATGACGATGTAACTCAGGGTACATTGCATGTAGGCGAGCTAGTAGCCAATCCAAAATTGATTACAACCAAGATCGGTGAAACATATAGTAAAAAGAAAAACGCAACTACCGATATCAACAGATTAGGTCATTTCGAGGCCTGGAATGATCCTTTGATCGATATTGAAAACGACTACGTCGGCAACTTCAAGGTACAAAAGAGCATGAAGCTAGTGATGACCAAATCCGCTCCATCCTGGATGGAGGACTGGCTGCCATGCTGCAGCGGTGGCTTCTTCGACATTCCTTCCCGTGACTTTGATAAAGAGCGTGCAGGCCAAGCAGGCATCTTCGACTGCACCTGTCGGGAGGCGTCCGTCTCTACCATGAAGCCTGCCTGGAATACCACTCAGGCCCAGTTCCCAACAGCAGAGTACCAGTACAAGGCTTGAAGAAAGTCAAAACTATTTTTTTTCTGCACAAAGAACTGTCTGGAGGATCTGAAATGAAACTGCTGCAATATTTCCTGCTGGCTGTTGCGTTTTGCATGATGCTGGCTGGATCGTCTGTCTCTGCCAGTGAGACGATCACCATCAAGGATGATCTTGGCAGGGACGTCGTCATTAGCTCGCCTGCATCGCGTTTGGTCTTCACAATGGAAAACGCCCTGAAGACCTACTATGCGGTTGGAGACCCCAAGAACGTGGCGGCCCTAAAAGACGACCAATGGATGCGAAAGCTCATGGAGGATGTGTTTCCCGTGGTCGATTCTGATTTCGAGAAGAAAATAAGCGTAAACATCACCGGCGACCAGTTGAACCTCGAGTCTCTAGCCAAGTCAAATCCAGATCTCGTTGTCTTATGGGCCTCAACAGCGCAGGACCCCAATCTTTTGGCCATAGAAGATACATTGAATGTGCCCACATTTGCAATTTACGTCACATCTCTGGATGATGTCTATAGACAGGTAGACTCTATGGGACAGATATCGGGCAACTCGGAGAGAGCTGACGCAGTCAAGAAGATCATGGATAGATATGTTTCAATGACTACAAGGGTCACAGACAACATATCCGAGAGCGATCGACCTACTGTGTTTTGGATGTGGACCGATGTCTACGGAACAGCTGGCGTCAAGAGCGGCATCAACGACCTGATAAAAGAAGCTGGTGGCGTAAATGTCATGAAGTTCGCTGAGAAAGACGCCCAGGAGTTGGAGCATCCGGTGATCACCCAGGAGACCCTCATCAAACTCAACCCTGATGTCATCTACATGTGGTACAACGAGAATCTCGATCCTGAGGACATCATTAACGGTGAGGAGTACAAGGGCTGGAAGGACATCAATGCTGTGAAGAACAAGAGGATCTACGAGATCGCGAATCCCTTCTTCTTCGATGCCTTCTCTCCCAGGATGCCTTTAGCCCTGCTGCATGTGGCCAAGGATCTCTATCCGGACAGGCTCTCAGATATCGACCTCAACGAGACCGTCGATCAATACAATGTGGAGATGTGGGGAGTTCACTACCCCAGCATGGCGAAGGCCTGAAGGCCGAATATCCATGAAGCTTCTCCTCAACCTGATTTTTTTTGGGCTCCCTGTTCTAGCATTTTTTTTATCCATGTTCATGGGCTCTTTTCCTGTGAGTCCAGGAGAGCTTCTCGGCCTGATGGCTTCGCATCTCTTCGGCTATGGCTTTGACTATCCTCCTGTTTATGATACTGTGATCTTCCAGGTTCGTATGCCTCGGGTGTTGCTGGGCATGATGGTGGGGGCCAGCCTCTCTATATCCGGAGCGACATTCCAGGGTATATTCAGAAATCCGCTGGTCAGCCCATACATTCTCGGTCTCTCTTCCGGGGCGGCCTTCGGAGCGGCTCTGTCTCTTGCCTTTTTGCCTGGAGCATCTGTCCAGTTGGCGGCTTTTTTCTTCAGCCTTCTGGCGGTGGGACTCACCTATTTCATGGCCACATCCGGTCGGAGCACTCCTGTGGTCTCCCTGGTCTTGGCAGGAGTGATAGTATCTGCTGTATTTGATGCGCTCTTGGCCATAATTCAGATTGCAGTGAACGAGAGAGCATTGCAGAGCATAGTATATTGGATAATGGGCAGCCTTGGAACTGCGAGCTGGTCCAAGATCTTCAGTGCGTTTCCCCTCTTTGCGCTGGGATGTCTGGTCATGCTTCTTATGCGCTGGCGGCTCAACGTGCTGGCTATGGGGGACGAGGAGGCGCGCTCGGTAGGCTTGAATCCAGAGGTGTACAAGATGATACTAATAGTAGCAGCTTCTCTTGCCGCCTCATCTGCAGTAGCAGTTGCCGGGATCATCGGCCTTGTGGGCCTGATTGTGCCTCATATGCTTCGCATGCTCTTTGGCCCTGATCATAGGACACTGCTTCCTTTATCTCTCTCAGTTGGTGCCAGCTTTTTGGTCCTTGTTGATGATTTTGCCAGGTCCGGATTGGGTTTTGAGGTCCCTGTTGGCGTGATCACTACACTGGTCGGGGCCCCATTCTTCGCATACCTTCTTCGAACCGTGCGCTCAGGTGGTTGGGAATGAGCAGATCGCGAAAAGAGAACCGGCATCAAGATAATGGAATAACCACCGAGGAGATAAGCCTGAGCTACAATGGCAGATTTGTCCTGGGGGATGTGAGCCTGCAGTTGAGAAAGGGTGCGGTCATAACCCTTCTCGGTCCAAACGGCTGCGGCAAGACGACACTTCTCAAGGTCATCAACGGCCTGCTTCGTCCCGATAGAGGACGGATCTATGTAGACGGACGCGACACATCCGGCTTGAGGCAAAACGATCTGGCCAGGCTAATGGGCCATGTCCCCCAGACTCAGAGGTCTTCTTTTCCCTTCTCAGTTCTGGATATAGTGCTCACTGGTAGGATGCCTCATATCTCTGCCTTCTCTTCACCGGGAAAAAATGATGTAGAAAAGGCGTTGCTGGCCCTGCAGATGGTTGGAGCAGCTCACCTGTCCGGCAGGACGTACACCCAGATTAGCGGGGGAGAACGTCAGTTGGTGATGATTGCCCGCGCTCTAGCTCAGGAACCTTCTTTTCTTCTGCTTGACGAGCCCACATCTTACCTGGATTTCAAGAATCAGTTTTCTGTGCTCAAGATGATCTCACGCATTGCGTTCGAGAAAAAGGTCACTGTGGTTATGACTCTGCATGATCCAAATCATGCTATGATGTTTTCAGATGAGGTGGTCTTGTTGAGAAAGCTTGAGGATGGATGCAGAGGCGGCCCTGGCCATGACTCAGTATGCAAAAATGTGGTCGCATTCGGAGATCCTCATGAGGTTATGACATCTCAGAATATTCGCGATGCTTACGGGATAGAGGTTGAGGTTTGTGTGGTAGCGGGCAGAACTGTGCTGTTTCCTGTGTGATGGTTCAGATCTCTACAATCATTCTGTACCAAAAGTAAATTTGTTGTTTTTCATAATATCAACTACGAAAAAGTTATTAACAATAATGGGATATCACCATCTTGGTCATAATAATCGTAAACCATACGAGGGATTGATATGAAAATAAAGCTATTTTCAGCTTTGCTGACACTAGTGCTTGCGCTACTGCTTTTCTGCAGCTCTCTAGGAGCCGCAGAATATCCCATGACCTTTACTGACAGCGCTGACAGAGAAGTGACTCTGCAGATGCCTGTGGAAAGGATCATAGTGCTGAGCACCGATGCAGCGGAAGCGGTTGAGCTTCTGGGTGCTGGAGACCTGATCGTCGGTGTAACTGACACGGTCCAGAAGTATTCCTGGTACTTCCCGGATCTCAAGAAGAAGACATTGGTAGGAAAATGGAGCGCTCCGGATTATGAGATCATAGGACAGATCGCTAAGGGAGACGCTGACACAATTACTCCTAATATCCTGGTGTTGGGATATCCGTCTGGAAAGATGAGCGGCAAGTCTTATGCGGTGGACGCAGTGGAAGAGGGTCTGGCTCCATTTGGAGGTATTGCTGTCGCAGGTTTTAGCTTCTACAAAGAGGAAAGCCTTGACGAGGAGATCACAAAACTGGGAATGATTCTCGGCAAAGAGGATAAGGCACAGGAGTATATCGCCTGGAAGAACTCGAAGAAAGAAGCCATTTCCGATGCAGTAAAGGGCCTGGACAAGCCAATGGTTTACTTTGAAAGCAGCCAGCCCAAAGGCCTGGGGGAGCTCAAGACCAACGGAGGGGCTTCAGACATCGACAAGAGCATAAGGCTTGCCGGAGGACTGAATATCTTTGGGTCAAATGAGGATGAGAGCATCACCACTAGCTGGGAGGATGTGATCAGCAAGAAGCCTGGAGTCATCCTGCAGGTTAAATCAGACGACGTCCTTGGCTGGGGGGCGTTTCCCTCAAGCGATACCATTGCCGCTCAGGCCGTCCGCGATGAGATAATGGGCCGCACGGGTGGGAGTTCGATTTCAGCCATCAAGAATGATAAGGTCTGGATAATCTTTCGAAAGATGCTCTACGGACCGGGCAGCGTAGCGGGAACGACCATGATGGCCAAGCTGTTCCATCCTGAAATAGATCTCGACCCCAAGCAGGTCTATTCTGAGTACCTCGATCTGATCGGCGTCAAGATGCCTGAAGACAGGACCTTCGTCTTCCCGGAGCTACAGAGCGAGTGATACTTCAGTCTATGCAGGGCTTCAAAAGGCCCATGCATAGCTTTTTCCTTTTTAAAGGCTCTCGTAGACCTTCTTGATGATAGGATCGTTTCTGTCCCAGAACCTGTAATCCTCGGGCAGTAGCTTCTCCGGCTCTCGCTTCAGGTTCTCTCGTACAGTTTGCTCAAGGTCTTCCGGCTCGACTATCATCAGGTTCTTTCGCGTCTCCTCTTCAGTTACTCCTGATGCCACAACGACCTTGCCGAGAAGCAGGTACTCATTGAGCTTCCAGACGCTTCTGTCTGTGGCATAGGGCGTGAGCAGGCTTCTCTTGTGGGGGATTAGGCAGATCCTGGCCTGGCTTATCAGTCCGGCCACCTTATCGTGAGGCTGCCAGCCGAAGAATCGAGCGTTCTTTGGCAGGCCTCTCAGATACCATCGAGAGAAGGGCCCATCGCCTATGATCCAGAAGGTCTGATCTGGGATCCTGCGGATGAGTCGGAGCAGGTTGGCTATGCCTTCCTGGCGGCTGATTCTGCCCATGAAGACGAGCGGCTTATCGCCGTCCGGTCCCGGACTGGCGCGGCATTTATCCAAGAAGCTCCTTGCCGGATAGTTATTGACAATGAATAGGGGCTTGTTCTTTTTTTGGATGTACGTGCTCACCTTCTCCGCGAGTGGCCGGTTGACCGCGGTGATGATGTCTGCAGCCGCTGCCAGCTCCCTCTCAAAATGCTCGCCAGCAGGCCTGGCAAGTGGCCCGAAGCTCATCTGCAACTCAACTCCCCACGGTGAGCGGTAGTCGTAGATGAGTTTCTTGTAGCAGGAGCCCTTCAGCTTGCCAAGGCCGTGAAAGATTACATCCGGAACATTGAAGAGATGCACCACATCAGGCAACTCTTTTCGCAGGACCTCTCTTGCTTGTCTGGCGATCGCCAGCCAGTCGTGCGAGCTGAATCTCGGGACTATGACCTCCTGGCCCTGGCCTGTCAATGTCGCCTTGAACATCAGGAGCCTTGTGGTCCTCTCAGGCTGATTGGAGAGAAGAAGTATCCTCATTTTGCGAATCCCTTTTTCCTCAATTGGGGTATTCGAACTCCAGATTGAATGGATCGAACGACAGATCCGCTTTCTCAGGCTCCAGGTAGCGAAGGCCTTTATTTTGAACATCCTGTTCGCTCATAAGCGGATCCCATACGTAGGCATCAAGCCCCTTCTCCACGAGCATTTTAGCGAGAGCCAGGTTGCGGCTGTGATAGAACTCCTTGACTCCTGCCCGGAATGTAATTCCCTTGATGCAGATCTTGATGCTTGATAGGGGCTTTTTGATCTTCAGGCACTGCAACAAAATCTTCTCAGCCCAGTAGAGGATCATCTCGTCGTTGACCTCTCGCGATGTTCTGAGGAGCCGGCAGTTGCTGAAGTGCTCTCTCTTTTCCATCTCTTTGATGAGAAACCACGGGTAAACGGGAATGCAGTGGCCGCCGACTCCGGTGGAAGGCAGATGAATATGGCAGAACTGGTGGTTGGCCTTGTCTCTCGCCTCCATGAAGTCAACACCCAGGTCCTGGCAGATCTTGAATAGCTCATTGGCGAGGGCGATATTGACATCGCGGTAACATCCCTCCATGACCTTGATCATCTCAGCCACACGGGCGGAGGAGACCAGATGAAGGTTGTTTATGAATTTTTTGTAGGCCTGATAGGCAACGATTCCACTCTCTTCGTCTCTGCCCCCTATTACCTTGGGAAATTCCCTGAGCCGGGAGATGCTGTAGCCTGTCATTATCCTCTCAGGAGAGTAGGCCAGGAAAAAGTCGCTCTTTGACAGCCCGCTGGACTGAGTGAGGAGGTTTTCTGCCATCTCTTCGGTTGTGCCTGGCGGAAATGTAGTCTCCAGGACAACGAGATCTCCTTTCTTGAGGATCTTGCCTAAAGAGAGAAGGGCGCTCTTCATAATGGAAAAGTCCGGGTTGTAGCCGGCATCGACGAAGACCGGAACTATCACTATGAATGTCTTGCAGCCTTTCGCATCCTCGAATTTGGCAGTAGCCACAAGCCTCTTGCCGCCGTGCATTTTGATCAGATCCTCCAGGCCAACCTCTTCGGGTATGGGGTTGTCTCCCCGGTTGATCCTATTGCAGCGTTCTTCGTTAATGTCCACGCCCACAACATCAATGCCGCTATCAGCCACAACGGCTGCTAAAGGCAGTCCGGCATTGCCCAGTCCAATTATTGCGATATCTGCGCCAGTGTTCTGCATCTCTATTATCCTTCCCTGTTTATGTCCTGCAGCGTTTTATATTTTCTAATATCCATCACTTTTCCGCAGGCCGAGCATTGAAGCAGATTGCCGTCTTTGTCAGCCTTCTCCTTCAGCCTGTGTCCGCAGCGGCAGACCCAACCCTTTTGACGGCCTGGATTGCCGAGGATCAGAGCAAATGGCGGCACATCTTCTGCGATTACGCTACCTGCGCCTATCATTGCATACTCGCCCACAGTGATTCCGCAGACCAGTGTGGCATTGGCCCCGATGCTCGCGCCGTGACAGATGCGCGTGGCCGAGACGTGCGCTTCATCCCATATAAAGGCTCGCGGGTAGAGATCATTGGTAAATGCAGCAGATGGACCCACGAATACGTCATCCTCAATGGTCACGCCCTTGTAAACGGAAACGAAGTTCTGGATCTTGACATTGCTGCCGATCTCGGCGTCGGTGTCAATGTAGACGCTCTTTCCGATATTACAGTTCATGCCTATCTTTGCCCCTTTGCGCACATGGGCAAAGTGCCAGATCTTTGTGCCCTCGCCTATCATCTCGCTCTCGACAACAGCCGTGGGGTGTGCATAGTAGCTGCACTTCTCGCTCATCATCTCTCTCATCCTCAGCCGGGGCTTTTGGGCTTCAATCCCTTTTTTATCAGCTCGCAGATCTGCAGGTTCTTTAAGGCCTCCTGAGGCGTGACCGGGAAGCTCTTATTGCCAACAGAGCAGTCCAGAAACGTCTTCAGCTCCACCTTCAGGGGCTCGACCTTGTTTACCAGGACCTTTTCGATGATGTTCTCCTGCAGGTATCTCTCGTTTTCCATGCCGTACTTCCCAGGTTTTCGGTATATGAAAACCTCCTGGGTCATGAAGTCTCCTTCAGTCGTAAAGTTCTGGGATTCGACATAAAATGTGCGGAACTTCTTGGAGGACAGGCGGCTTGCGGATATGGAGACGACAGACTGCGGGAAGGTGACCAGGGCCTCGCAGACGTCTCCATTTCCTGCGCTGTGAATCAAAAAGTCGTTCTCGCCCTTGAAGAGCACATTGAAGACTATATCAATGTCGTGGATCATGAGATCCTCCACAACAGACGCATCGGTGATCCTGCTTGATGTGGGGTTGTGCCTCTTTATGGCCACATAGTCAGGGCTCTTGGCTATCTTTGTCATCTCTGAGACGATTGGGTTGAACCTCTCTATGTGGCCCACCCCCACGACCAGACCCGATTTCTCAATGATTTTTGATAGCTGCACTCCTTCATCGACTGTGAGGGTGATTGGCTTTTCAATCAGGCAGTCTATGCCTGCAGAGATCACCTTTTTCGCTGTATCAAAGTGGTATCTTGTGGGCACACAGATGCTGACTGCATCAACCTTGGCAAGCAGCTCATCCAGTGAGTTGCAGATGCCGGCCAGTTCTCGGACGCGGGCCGCGTTCTCTGCGAGCGGGTCGTAGACATAAACGGTATCTACCCCCTTCAGCTCTGAATAGACGCGCACATGGTTTCGTCCCATGACTCCGGCGCCGATGACTCCAACGTCCATGCTTCAGGCCTCGAAGGAGTTGATGGTCTCAGCTATGTACTGCAGGTCGTCCTGGTTCAGGGACGGATGTACCGGCAGGCTCATCACCCGGCGGGAGACGTCCTCGGCTACAGGGCATCTCACATTGGTGTAGCCCAGTTTCCTGTAGAAGGGCTGCTCGTAGACAGCTTTCGGGTAGTGAACTGCGCTGCCGATTCCCCGGGCCTGCAAGAACTCCATCAGTTTCTCTCGTGAAGACGCGAAGTCATCTTCAACCCTGACCACATACTGATGGTAAACGTGCCGGACGCCATCAGCCCGACGGGGGGTGGTAATGCCCTTGATCTTGATGTTTTTGTCCAGAAACTCGGCATTTTTAATCCTTTTGGCTGTGAACTCCTCAAGTCGTTGCAGCTGGACCAGGCCGAGTGCACCCTGAATGTTCATCATCCTGTAGTTGTAGCCCAGTGAGACGTGGTTGTACTTCCCTGTGTCACCGTGGCTTCGCAGGAGGCGCAGGCGTTGTTCCATAGAATCGTCGTTGGTGGTGATCATGCCGCCCTCACCTGTGGTCATGTTCTTGGTGGGGTAAAAGGAGAAGCAGCCCGTTGCAAAGGATCCTGCTTTTTTTCCTTTGTATTCCGCCCCATGAGCCTGGGCGCAGTCCTCTATCAGGTGAATGCCTCTGTCCTCGCAGATCTGCTGGACAGCCGAGAGATCGAATGGCTGGCCGTAGAGGTGAACTCCTATCACTGCTCTGGTGCGGGGTGTGATCTTCTCTTGCAGGTCATCAGGATCGATATTGAACGTTCTTGGGTCCACATCTGCAAATACCGGAGTGAGGCCCTGGTAGAGGGCGCAGTTGGCGGTGGCAATGAATGTGAATGCGGGGGTTATGACCTCGTCTCCTGGCTTCAGGCCCAAAGCCTTGACGGCCAGATCCAGGGCGACGGTGCCGTTGTTGACGGCTATTGCATATTTTGCGCCCAGGTAGCCCGCGAATCCGTCTTCAAATTGTTTGACCTCTTTTCCCTGGGCGAGCATGCCGGACCTCAGAACAGCTCCTACTGCGGCAATCTCTTCGTCGCCTATGATGGGTTTTGCAATGGGAATAAAATCTCTCATCAAGATCTCCTGTCATTTTCTCTTCGAGATCAACTTTATCTACTCATGTCTTGAAAAGACTTGCTATCTTTCTTTGCGGGCGCAGTCGAGGCCTGTTAGACGAGGCCTCTATGAACCGCCGCAGGCAGCCCCCGAAATCCTGGCTTGATGACGGTGCCAGGGTATATGCTGGTGTTGATTCCTGTCATCACGTTGTCGCCCATGATCACTCCAAGTTTGCGCCTGCCGCTGTCCACTCTCTCTCCTTTGATGAACGATTTTATGTTGCCTTTGTCATGGCGCAGGTTTGAGCAGATGGTTCCTGCTCCGAAGTTGCATCCCTCGCCGATAACGCTGTCTCCGACATAGGAGAGGTGCCCGATCTTGCTGCCGCTCATGATGGCGCTGTTTTTGACCTCGACAGCATTTCCCACCCGAACCCGGTCTCCGAGGCAGGTCGTTGGCCGGATGTAGCAGTTAGGGCCGATGTCGCAGTCTTCGCCGATCAGGACAGGTCCCTGGATGTAGGCTCCTGAGCGAATGATGCTTCCTCTGCCGAGAAATACCGGGCCCTTGAGCGTTGCGCCAGGCTCGACGTCGCCTTGAATTTGGCTTTGCAGCTCTTTAAGCAGTGCTTCATTGGCTGTCAGAATATCCCAGGGCCGGCCTATCTCCATCCAGCTCTCAAGCTCCACGATTCTGATACTCCCCTCTCTTGCGAGCAGGTTGAGTCCATCGGTCAGCTCGTATTCACCCCTCTCGGATAGCGGTGCCATCTGCAAGGCTCTGAAGATGCTCTTCTCTAAAAGGTAGATACCGGCGTTGGCCAGGTTTGAGGGCGGGTTGTCGCTCTTTTCGATCACAGATTTAAAGCAGCCGCGTTCTTCGACGAAGACGCCGTATCGCTTTGGATCCTCGACTCTGATCGCTGAGACTGCAGTGTCGCAGCAGAGCATCTGCCGTAGCGACGTGACGTCCGGCAGCACGTCTCCGTTTAAGACGAGAAAGCGATCGGAGGCCAGGTCTTTTGCAGCCATCAGGGCGTGCCCAGTGCCAAGCTGCTTGTCCTGAACTGCATAGTCGATCTTCACGCCGAGGCTCTTGCCGTCTCCGAAGTGCGAGCGCACTGCATCAGCACCGTATCCGACTATCAGGACGATGCTGTCCGCCCCTGCAGCATGCGCTCGTAGTATGATATGCTCTAGAAAAGGCCTGCCGGCCACGGGCAGCATCACTTTGGGCCGCGACGCGGTCAAAGGCCTCATGCGGCTGCCTTCTCCTGCGGCGAGAATTATGGCTTGCATAACGGACAGAGATGGCGGCAGAATAAAAAAGCTTTTTGGGTTATTGGGGGTTGGTCGTTACTCTGCATTTTTCTTTTCGTCTGATTCGTTAGATGAACTTTTTATATTAATCCGATCTTTGAGGAACTGCAAAACCAATCCCGTTTTTGCACATGCGATGGCTATGATTATAATTGGTATGATCTCTAAAAGAAAAATGACAAACAGACTATTTAACTCAAATCTTGAAGAAAACGTGAATCCTGATTGAAAAATTGGCACAATTAGTGTTGCGAAAACACCTGCATCAATCATTAACCCTGCGACAATTGGTTTTAATGCAGATTTTTTTGATATAACTTCTAAAATTGTTGTCACTATTAGGGTGGCAAAAGACAAAATAAATGATATGCACACATTTGATAAAATAAATGGTAAATTATAATTGTACGATATGACTACTAATATCATAGCAAGTGCCTGCATTATCGTCATCCATATATCCATTTGGTTTCTGTAATAAATATGTAGCATTAAATATAAACCTGCTGCAAGAGATATATATCCTAATGCGATTATGTCATTATATACTATATCATTAAAAAAATAATCATAACTATATTTCAGGTAAGCGGCTATTGTTAAGCCTGAAATTATTACTATCAAACAAATATTGTTTCGACCAAATATATAATGCAATACAAATGCGATAAGCAATAGGATTACTACTACTAATGACAAAATAATGCCTTTGCTCCACGCGAGGTCTCTATGATGTTTTATAAGATCTACGGCTTCAAATACTGAACTGTTATTCATTATTATGACCTGGTCTGGATTTTCAATTATTGCAGAAAAAATATGGCTGCCTGGTGGGCACGTGTATGTATAGTTATTATTACTATTAGTACAATTTTGATCTATTTTTGTAAAATTATCATAAAATGTTGCATTCTCTATCTTTTGAAATTTTAGGAATTGCAGCGTTGTGTATTCAAATACGGTTAAATTAGGCTCACTTGTAGTTCTATTGTGTTTTGGGCAATAATCAATTATGAGATTATTCTTCTGAGTTTTCTTTTCCTTTTCAATCGTCCCAATAGTGATATTTTTGCAGCTAATGTGCTCTGCCAAGGTAAGTTCTGGCTCATCAATTATCTTTTCTGGTTGTTCAAATGCTCCTTCATCTGCAATTCGCGTTTTATAAATAATCAATATGCTAGTTTTGCTTTTTATGCTAAATATAATTTTGAGCTTTCCCTTATTATCAATAGAAATTTCGTAATATTTATTCTCATTATCAACTGATAGGTTGTGTCCCTGATTATCATCATCGGCTTTGCAAATATCGTATTTATTTATGTTAATTATTCTGGTTGGGCGCTCTATTATATCATTAAACGTAGCTGTCATAGTTGTACTGTCAGCATCCGTATCATTTGAATTAGTTAAATTAATAAATATGTTCACTGGTTGGCCTATGGTTGCATTTGCCGCATCAGAGGATATATTTATGCTAAATGTTGCCTCTCCCTGGCCGCCTGGATCTGTCAGATGATTACATCTCCCTAGATTCATAACGATAAATAAAATAATGAATAAATATATTTTTTGCATATCAATTCTCTTATAGGCCGATATTTTCCTCTAATGATATAGGGTCATCACAATTCGTAAAATTATTTCCATTTGATATCATCATAGTTTGGATCCCTGTTTCGTTAATCCCTTCTGGCTTAATTTCCATAACCATGCCATTTTGTGAGTTTCCTAAGAAGTTGGCTTTGAATGTATTATTTTTTAACTCCGTTGTGAATATACTTGCAGTTATATGCTCTTCTCTGGGAGACGTTCCATCGTTTATTCTATTCAAACTCGTATTGCATTCATCGCAATTATCTAAATAAATGCCTGCTCTATGGGCATATATGATATTGCCAATTATATTGCAGTTCTGGCAATTCTCTGCAACGATTCCTTTGTCAAAGTCCTTGATTTTATTTAAACATATTAAAATATTTCTTAATATTGTATTATTTTTAACATATATTCCATAGCATCCGTCCTTTATTTCTATTCCTGAAATACTGACGTTATCGGATGCTATTGTGATTACTTTGGATATGTTATTATCTGTACACTCTGAAAGAATCGGTTTTATTGATGGCCAATTTACTCCAATTATTGATAATGGCTTATTGATCGTTAGCTGTTCGCTGTAATTTCCAGGATATATATAAATTTGACCTCCTTCTTTTGTCCTAGCAATTGCATAACTGATATTTTTATATCTGAATCTAGCCTCGTCAGGATGGTCTTTGTCTACGTACGTTGTGATGTTTTTCTTAGATATTCTAAAATGCATTTCCTTTGTGGAATTGCAAAATCCGAAATCGCATTCACAGCACTTAACATTCCAATTGTAGGGTCCCGTTTCTGCTAGTCTCTCTTTATGATAAATCTCATTAGTTTCATTGCTGCTAATGTCTCTCACGCAGTTGCTTTTATTTCCGTCAATAAATAGTGAACAATTTTTCAAAATTTGGTTGCTGGCCGGCCTATATTCAAATTTAATTGAGCTATTTTCGGCAAATACTTCATAATCTTTGGGAGATAATGGCTCTACAGTTATGTTCTTGCTTGGCGTGCATACGATGTTTTTTGGCGCAAATGCGAGATTCTCAATCACAATTGTGATATTTGGTGTTTGAGCTGCAGAAGGAACAATGGCGCTTATATTTCGCTCCTGGAAATCTGGTGAGCCATTGATTTTTATATAATCGCCATTTTTGAGTTCATTTCCGCTTGATTTATTAATTCTCGATAATTTCGTATTTGCGTATTGACCCATTTGGATTGCGGTTACATTGTCTATCCATCCCGTCCCACTCCACTGTGGATAGGATTTGATTTTTCTGTAGCACCACTCCAGCTCATGGGTTGCACCTGCACTCAACGGATAGCTGAATTCAGTCCAATCGCGCGATTGGCATTCAAACGTCTTATTCGAGTCCACTTTGAATAACAATTGCCCAATTCCAGATGGCGAATCAGTCTTCCATTTAAACCGGATAATTGCAGGGCCAGGTATATCCATCATCAATCGGCTGGCTCCAGCGCATTCGATTGGGCTGGACTTCAGTGATGATTTGTCATTGTACCCATCTTCAAAATCTATTGTCCAAGGAATATCATTGCCTGTAGACCAGGATAAGTAATCTCCAGTTGGATATGTGACTATAGAATCATATTGCAAATCACTCTGGGAGCCACTGGAGAGAACCATTGCCAAAATAGCAATAATTGGGGCTAAGCTCCAAGTAATCTTGTTGCATCTTCTGCCAGGCATATGCTTATTCCCTCCTACCGAGTTCTGCGTTTGCCATCCTGCAATTTAATATATGGTGAAAGCGCAAACCTGCCATGAAGATTTGGATATATATTATTTGCGATCATTTTTCAAAAACCCCGTATCATTTTAATAATTTTAAACAACTTTTGAAATTAATATTCTAATTTATCTTCTCTATCGCAATAACAGCAAAAGATCTATAGAGTTACTCATTCCTCCTACGTGCATGTTGGACGAGTTCATCCGCTACTGCGCCCTTCAGCGTGATCAGGCACCCTTGGCATCTCTTCTGGTCTACCTGAAGAGAAAAGGCGGCTACGTGCAGCTAAACCAGATCTGGCGGGAGATGGGGCCAACTGCAGGCGGCCCATTCT
>CAZFFD010000042.1:0-22929 GCA_964518035.1 uncultured Methanotrichaceae archaeon
TTCCTCCGATAATCCTGAGATTGGTGCACTACGCACCTTGCTTATAAGGTTTGGCCTTAATCCTTGCGCCTTGCCTCGTTCTCGATGCTTGTCTAATTCTCCTCAATCCATCACACAGTGATTGGAGTAGAATAAGATATCTCGCCCGACAAGGGCTTTCTCATGAGCGAGCGAAGCTCATCCGGCCTATTGGCGAGCAGCCACATGAGCTTGACGAGAGCCACCTCTGGCAGCATGTCCTCGCCCTGAATTGCTCCTGCCGCCAGCATGTCCCGTCCGGTATCATAAACCAGGTCGCATATTCTGCCCCGCAGGCATTGCGAGGTTACGACTACAGGTATGCCCTCTTCCGTGGCCCTCTTTATGCCGGCTATCCAGTCTGAGGCCACGTGTCCGAGTCCCGTTCCCTCGAGAACGATGCCGCGGTAGCTCTTGTCGATGTAGTAGTTCAAGATCTCCGGCGATGAGCCTGGGGTGTACTTGACAAGGGCGCATTTGGGCTCCAGATTGGCAGCCACCTCAAGATCCACCTCGCCGCGATGCCTGTAAGGCTGGAATGTTTCTATCTTCCTGGTGAGGTAATCCACCTTTCCGAGCGGTTGCTGGTTTATGCTCTGGAAGGCGTCCCGGCGGGAGGTATGCATCTTTCGCACCCTCGTGCCGCGATGAATGGAACAATATCCGTCACTTGTGGTGCCGTGCATGACTATGGAGACCTCGGCGATGTCGCTAATTGCCACAGTTGCAGCACAGACTGCGTTCATGGAGGCGTCGCTGCTGGGCCGGTCGGAGCTTCTCTGGGATCCGACGATGACCACCGGCACCGGCGTCTTCAGCATAAATGAGAGCGCTGCGGCGGTGTACATCATGGTGTCCGTGCCGTGGGTTATGATTACGCCCCGGGCTCCCTCGTTGATCTCTTCTGCGACAGAGTTCGCGAGCTTTATCCAGTATTCAGCGCGCATGTTCTCGCTTAATATCTGGTAGATGACTCGCGAACGGTAGTTGGCGATCTCCTCCAGCTCAGGTATGGCAGATATGATCTCGCTCGCTGAGAACTGACTTGTGACGGCTCCGGTTCGGTAATCGACCTTGCTTGCAATCGTGCCTCCAGTTGAAAGAATTGAGACCTGAGGCAGGCCTTCCTTCTTCTGCAGTGGTCTGTCTTTGTGCACCGCCGGGCTATCCTGGTGTTTTTGGACGAGCTGCATCTTTGACTTGGCTGCGTCAAGCCCGATATTGTAGCCGTTGTTCAGCTTTATGACAACATATCCTTCCCGCCTGGAGGGCATGATCACGCCCTCGTAGCATGTGCCGTCCCTCTCAACGGAGATTCTGTCTCCCAGATCCATTTTTGCCTCACCAGATTATTGTTAATCTTCTCTACGGTCTTTCAACCGGCGGAATGTGATCTCATTCCGGTACGGTCCATAGGTCCGGGGCAATATATAGTTATTTAATAGAAGGCTGTGCTGACCTATGCCCCGAGGATAATATGATCTATTTTGTGACCAGCAACAAGGGAAAGTTTGTGGAAGCCGCTGCGATCTTTGGTGATCTTGTTCAGAAGGACATCGGCTATACCGAGATTCAGGCAGACACTCTAGAGGAGGTAGCCGCCTTTGGCATGAAAGAGGTCGCAGCCAGGCTGAAGGGTCCTGTGATGCTTGAGGATGCGGGTCTATTCGTCGAGGCCCTGCAGGGTTTTCCAGGAGTCTATTCGGCCTATGTGCAAAAGACCATCGGCAATGCAGGAATTCTGAGGCTCATGCAGGGCGTGGAAGATCGGAGGGCTTACTTCAAGTCTGTCATAGCCTATGCTGAACCTGATGGCGAGACGGTGATGTTCTCAGGGGTTGTCCATGGCCAGATCGGCTTTGAGGCGCGTGGAGACAGAGGATTCGGCTATGACCCTATCTTTTATGTAGGGGATTTGAGTCTGGGAGAGATGGAGATCGCTGAAAAGAACAGGATATCTCATCGCGCAAAGTCCATGACTGCCTTAAAGGGGTGGCTTGCAAGTCGCTAGGCACCTTTTTTTAGCTTACTCAAAGTCCATACTGAACGGATCAGGTGGTCACAATCGTCTATATGATTTCAGGAAGGCAAATAGACTGTGGAGATGTTGATGGTGGATTATGTCCTGATATCATTATCTGTCATGGTCTGCGTGGCAGTTTGGTGGATGTTTTTAGCCTTAACTGATTAGAAAATACATGGACCAGGATAGCCGCTCTATCCTTTTGCTGGAAGCCTATTTTCTCTTCTTCTCAATCGCGCAGCGGGGCAGCATGCTGGCGTTGATTGTCTTTATGTAGGGCGCCTGTACTGCCGATATGTAGACCTTGCGTTCGCCTACAACTATTACATGGTCAGTTGCCTTGGGCGGGCTGATCTTGACTGAGAAGATAAGGGGCCCCTCACAGGTGGTTGCCACGCGCAAGTCTGTAGATCGGGCGCGGATGTAATCTTGCATCTCAGAAGTGATCTCAAGCGGAAGAGGAATGGTTGGCATCAGCAACTAAATCTATCTCTCCCATTGAAATACGTTTTCAGATGAAATGGTTTTAATATCCCTTTACTCTGAAGTAGCAGGCCTGTGAGACGGAGAAAGGACAGCCATAAGGCCAGAGATCTGGCTGTACAGCGAATGGAGAGGCTCTTTGTGCTGGCGGATGCTGTGCACTCGACCCACCCTGAGAGAAGCGACAGATATGTCCAGATCGCCAGGAAGATCAGCACTCGGACCAGAGTGCGAATGCCCCGCGACCTGAAGCGTCTCTTTTGTCGGAATTGCGGCTGTTTTCTCTCGCCTGAAAAGACGCGGGTAAGGTTGCACCAGGGTGTCCTGACTGCCACATGTATGTCATGCGGCGATCAGATGAGGCACCCTTATCGACCCCTCAGAGTCAAGCCGGATAGGGCAAAGCCCTAGTGCCGGAGAATCATATCAGTCGATACTGTCTGACACAGCCATTCCTAGTTGGTCATAGCCGATGTACTGCATTATGCGCTCTTTCTTGTCTCCGATCAGCTCGCCCTCGCGATCGAGGATCTCTCCAATCAGCTCGACTACGGGCGCTTTTCCATCCCAATTCCGAGACAGGATCTCGGGTGAGGCCGATTCCTTCATCACCTCATTGGCAACAAAGGCACACAGGTAGATGTCGTCTACGTAGCCAGCCGGACCGAATTTCTCCTCAGGAATTATGTCCTCAGGAAGTATGAAATAGGCAATGGCAGCAATTACCAGCGGCGACATTGATCTTGGAAGGGCGCGGTCATCTAAGAGCCGGGTCATCATTCTGTAGAGGGCAGGAGCCTCGGCAATGAGCTTGGAAAACTCGCCCTCATAGCCGGATATATCCTTCTCCAGCATGGCATCAAATCTCTTCAAATCAAAAACCTCCTCTCTCCGTTTTCCGGGGCTGTGCAGAGGGTTATTATCTACTGTTGGCCCAAGACTAGAATGTCCTTAGGGTGAGCAATTAATTAACTCTTTCTTCTCATAGGTGCTCAGCGAGCCCAGCCATCGACTCCAGCACCATGTATGGAGGCGGATTGTAGCTTTTTGCCAATTCCTCTCGATACTTTCCGGTCTTGACCAGGATGCCTTTCATGCCCATCTTGGCGGCTCCGTGGACATCTGTCTCGATGTCGTCTCCGATCATTGCCGCATCTTCAGGTCGAATTCCGAGATCGTCCAGAGCCATTTTGAAGAATTGACTTGACGGCTTTCCCATCAGCTCTGCCTTCTTTCCGGATGCATATTCCAGCGCGGCCACAAATGGTCCTGCTGAGAGGACGAGTCCTCCCGGCTCCATCCAGTATCTGTCTCTCTCCAGGGCGAGGATCTCTGCGCCGTCCATTATCAGTCGTAGAGCCCGGTTGAGTCGCTCGAATGTAAAGCCCTCTGCCGCGTCTCCTACTACTATATAATCCGCTTGATCCTGGCAGATCTCAATGCCCGCGTTTTCGAAGTCCTTATTTACGTCGCCGGTTGTTAGAAGGTAGCACCTATCTTTTCCGTGTCTTTTCATATGCTCGATTGCGGCGAGCGGTGGAGTGAAGATCTGCCTCGCAGCTACATCATATCCCAGGCCTTTGAGGCGATCTGCCACTGAACTTCTGCATCGTCGCGTGGAGTTGGAGACGAATCTGTAGCCGTATCCCAGGTCTTGCATCTTCTGCAGGCACTCTCTGACACCTGGAATGGGATTTTTGCCTACGTAAAGGACGCCGTCGAGATCGATAAGAAATGCCTTTACAGTGGATGAGATCTCTGATTGGCTCATTTTTTTATCGGATGACACTGCGTCCTGTTCTCCTCTTTACAAGATATATTTTTCGAGGCAATGAATTCGGATTTCTTTTTGCCGTTGTGGTTTCCAGCACGCAACGGATTACCACAAAGACACAAAGGCACAAAGAAATAATCTTGTCAGATCTCTCGAAGCTCGATTAGAGGGAGGCCCGCGGATTTTTTAAGGCAGGAGTGCACAGTCGCCGTAACGATGTGCGATCATCTCTACAAATCTGGTTTGTTGGCTATGCTCTTCCTCGTGGCCGTCGGCTTGATCTCAACAGGTGCAGAGTGGAATGGCACCAGCTACCATTTGGGGGAGGATGAGGTACAGGTTATTCTGCCAGTTAACGCCAGTCACATCAATCTCACTCTCTTTCTCAAAGCCGAGAACATGACCCTCTTTGATGAACAGGGCAGGAATGTTACCTTCAACAGCAGCTATCAATTCCGGAGGGGTGATCATCTCTACGGTCTTGTATTTGAGAGGCCTATTCGGGGAAAGCTGGTCTACAACATGAGCCATAGGGGACAGCAATTCATTCTTCCCATCAGTGACTCCGGTCCGGTGAGCATAATTCTGCCGAAAGGTTATACCACAGGAGAGCGGAGCCTTGGGATAGCCAGGCCACAGCCCGACCAGTTCATAGATGATGCATCTGGGGGCGTTCTCATCTGGAATAATACCACAACGATTCCATATATCGAGGTCAACTATTACCGGAGAAGTGCTCCTGTTGCAATAATGATCATAATCGGAATCCTCGCGGCGGCTGGGATCGTTTTGCTGGTTCAGTATTACATCAGCATCAAGAAGCTCAAGGCCGCTACGGAAGAGATAGAAGGTGATAGAAAATGATTGATTTAGACAGCCAGCTCTTCCATTTCTCTATGAAGCATCTTCAGGCGGTTCATCATCTCTATGCCTTTTGGAGTTGATTTATACAATCTTGGTGAGGAGCCCAGGCATTCAACCAGGTCATTTTTCATCAGAAGATTGAGGTAGCTCTTGATGGTGGTGAAGTTTGTATTGGTTTGATAAACTATCTTTGTGACATTTTCACCGTTGGCGCAAATTCTCAGAATTTCTAAGACAATCTGGTCTTTGCTCCTGCGCGCTCTCGTCTCTCAATTCCCCCGAAGTGCTCTTTGGCAGTTTTGCGACAATTGTAGTAAGACCGGTTTTACCTTATAAATCTATCTTGTCCAGCACATCACCTTTTTTGTGTAGCGGTCAATCCTGGTGGAGGCTTCATTTCTGCGGGAGTAGACAAAGAGCAGGAGATAGGCAAAGCCGGCCAGTTCGGGGATTAGGATGCCGGGATTCTTCAGGCCTGCGAGCAGCATCTCGATGTAGCTCAGTGTGTCAAGGAGCTGCCTCTCAGGAAATGGTCCGAGAAGCGGCCAGAAGAGAATCTCAGGCGAGTTCCACATGCTGTCAAGAATGAGGTGGGCAAGCACGCCCCACGTGAGTGAGATGAGCCTGATGTCCCTGGTGTAAATGGAGAGCGCGGCCAGGAGTAACAGGAAGAGCAGAGTGTGGGCGATTGTACGGCCCATGTTGGGGCTGCCGAAGACTATCAGGCCCAGGGGTTTGTCGATGATGTCCGGGAGCATCGAGCCTAAAGCCAGCGCGGCCAGGTTCGTGTGGTGAAGAAGCCTGGAGAAGGCCAGGGTGAGGCCGACATGGGCGAAGAGGAGCATCGTGTGAGCGTGGTTTTTTGGGTATATAACAATTTCTGAGGAGTGCGGGCTATGTTCTTTTGCGCGCATAATTCCTGTCTTGCAAAATTTTATTGTTATGTACTGCTTCATCTGACATGATTCCTGGGTGAGACAACCGCAAGCTTTTTAATGTATCTGAGGAGCTTTAGCTAATGGCAACTAATGTGATTGCGTGGGCCAGTATGCTGAATTGAGGCAGCCTTGAGTCCGTCATGGCTTTTGATGGCAAAGGTTGCTGATATGATAAGAGGCGCTGGCTAGAGAGCGGATGCTGTGGATTTAGTTGGGTATGTGAGCATGGGGTTTAATCCAGTGGTTCACGACTTTCACCACAAAGGCGATTAACGCATTTGGCTGCAGATAAGACCATATACAAAGAGTGCAGGATTTCTATATTATGAGGCTTACGGCATTTATATCTGGGAAAGTTCAGGAGGTTGGCTATAGAGCCAGGATAGTCGATATAGCGAATGCGTTTGGCCTCAAGGGCATGGTTGAGAATCAAAAGGATGGCCGGGTGAAAATAATCGCTGAGGGCGAGGATGAAAAGCTCAAGTGGTTTGAGAGCGCGATTGATATAAAGAATACCCTGATCTATGTCTCGTCCATAGAAAAAGAATATTCTCCTGCAAGCAATGAGTTTGATAATTTTGGCAAGCTTGTGGTCAAAGGCGAGACAGACTCCAGGCTGGACACGGCTGCAGTCTATTTAAAAGAGCTCGTTTTTGAGGTCAAGAATCTTAATGATAACCTGGGCAGCAAGATGGACCAGATGCTCGATAAGCAAGATCAGATGTTAGGAAAGCAGGACGAGCTTCTTGATGAAGTCAGGGATATAAATGAGAAGTTCGACAAGGCATTGGAAAATGATATTGCCGAATTGAAGAACGATATGGCTGAGGTAAAAGCCGCTCTGAGAGAAAAGGGAATTATCTAGTAGAAGGCTAAAAGCAATAGGCTGTTCGCCATTTTGTTCCGTCGCAGTGGGCTTAATCTTCAGCAACTTACTAAACTAAACCACAGAGGCGCAGAGACACAGAGCAATGAATTAGAAATATGATTTGAAATTCATCCATTCTTTTTTAGGTTCTTCGCTATTTTCTGTGGATTAGCTTGAGCCACTCTGTCTTTCAGGTATTACTCTCATCTCTGTGCCTCAGTGTCTCTGTGGTTTTGTTCCGTAGTAGTAGGCTTAATCTTCAGCAACTTGCTAACTAAACCACAGAGGCGAGAGAGACACAGAGACAAAGAACCACTTCATCACTCACACAAAATGGCGGAGAGCCCTTTCTTATCATCATATCTGCAATTCCTATCCAAAAATGAGCAAAATATCCCAATTCAGGAGTATCCTACACTTATGCCCACCATTGCTGCCCTGCTGCCAGCCTACAATGAGGAGGTCTCCATCGGCAGCGTAGTGCTTCGCACGAAGCAGTACGCCGACCGGGTGGTCGTCGTCGATGACGGCAGCAGTGACCACACTGCCGAGGTGGCAGCTCTGGCAGGGGCCGAAGTCATCCGCCACAAAGTGAATCAGGGAAAGGGCGCTGCGCTCAGGACGGGCTTCGCTTCGCTCAATGGCGATTCGGTGATTGTCACTATTGACACTGACGGGCAGCACGACCCTGCGGACATCCCACGGCTGGTGGCACCGATCCTCTCAGGCGAGGCGGACATGGTCAACGGCAGCCGCTACATCAACGGTAACAAGAAGGACACGCCGCTGTATCGCCGACTGGTGCAGAAGGTGCTGCTTCTGTTCACCAACATGTGCAGTAGCCTTAACGTCACGAAATTGACATATCTTAGAAATCCAAATCATGAATGTTGGTGCACTTATGATATCGCTCTGTAAACCCTTACTTGATGGCCAGGAGGCAAATAACGTTCTGGAAGTTTTGAACTCGTGCAATCTTGCAAGTGGCGAGTGGGTTAAAAGGTTTGAAGACTACTTTAGCAGGTACATCGGAACCCGCTATGCAGTGGCTAATTCCAATGGGACGGTTGCCTTGGATATTGCCCTGAAAGCCCTTGACTTGAAAGAAGGCGAAGAGATAATAGTACCCGATTTCACCTTCATTGCTACCGCTAATGCCGTCCTCTTTCAGGGAGCAAGACCAGTTTTTGCAGATGTAGACAAAAAAAATTTTAGTCTTAACCCAGATGACGTAACGTCAAAGATTACTCCAAAGACAAAGGCGATCATTGGGGTTCATCTCTTTGGTCATCCCTTCAATATAAAAGCGATAAAAGAGATCTGCGAAGATCATAATCTCTGCTTGGTAGAGGATTGCGCTCAGGCTCATGGTGCAGAGTACAAGGGACAGAAAGTCGGCTCCTTCGGAGATTTGGGCTGCTTTTCATTTTATGCTACAAAGAACATGACTACTGGCGAGGGCGGGATGGTCACGACCAGCAATGAGGATCTGAAGAGAAGACTTGACTTAATCATTAATCATGGACAGAGCCAAAAATATCTTCATACATCATTAGGACATAATTATAGGTTAACAAATATTCAAGCAGCTATTGGAGTTGCACAGCTTGAGAAGCTGGATGGCTTTAATCAGAAAAGGATAAGAAACGCAGAACGCTTAAGCCGCGATCTAAATGTTCCGGGGCTCAAGACTCCTTCCAGAGACGCTGCTGTAAAACACGTATATCATCAATATGCGGTCCTAGTTGAAGATGGCTTTCCCCTCACGAGGGACCAATTCCTGGATTATTTAAGCCAAAACGGAGTGGGAAGCGCAGTTCATTATCCTTATCCCATTCACATGCAGCCTATCTATCGGTCGCTGGGATACGCAGGTGAACAATGCCCAATTTCGATGGAGTGCTCGAAGAAGATCTTGAGCCTCCCGGTTTATCCGGGATTAAGAGATGATGATATGAATTATATTATTAATACGATTAATAAATTAGGAGCCTAATCATGGATGTAGGAGTAATTGGAACCGGGTCAATGGGCAGGAACCATGTCCGCATTTATTCGGAGATGAGGGATGCGGATTCGGTCTATATCTATGATGCCGATGAGAAAGCGTCCTGGGCGCTCTCCGAAAAATTCGATGTAACTGTTTGCAATTCTGTTCAATCGCTGCTCAATAATGTAAAAGCAGTGAGCATATGCGCTCCCACCATATATCACTTCGACTTGGCCAAGGAAGCCATTGAGAACGGAGTTAATTGTCTGATTGAAAAGCCCATTGCGATGACCTCAAAAGAGGGTGAGGAGCTTCTTAAGATCGTTGATGACAGCCTGGTAGTAGGAGTAGGGCATATTGAGAGATTCAATCCTATCGTAAAAGAGATCAAAAACCTGATAACAAATCCCAAGTTCATCGAAATTAGACGGCACAATCCCGGCTCAACCAGGATTAAAGATGCAAATGTAGTCATAGATCTAATGATCCACGACATAGATCTCATATGGAACTGTTTTTTTGAGGACCATAAAGACTTCGAGCTTTATTCTGCAGGCGACAGGGATGTCTATAAGAAAGTAGCCCGGTTCAACGACTGTCTGGTTTCCATCTCTGCCAGCAGGGTCTCCTGCCGGAAGATAAGGACTATTCATGTGGAAGAGGAAGAGTTTACGATCGATGGAGACTTGATGGCCCAGGAGCTTTACATCCACAGCAAACCGGAGCGATATGGGGAGGTCAATACCAGATATGCTCAGGAGAATATCATAGAAAAGGTTCTTATAAACAGAGTCGAGCCTTTGAAAGAGGAGCTCAAGATCTTTCTGAATTGTGTGATGAAGGCAAAGAGCTTTCCAGTCACTCCTGAGCAAGCTGTTTTAAATTTGAAGATTGCCGAGAACAGCGGTCTTACGATCTATTCGGACGGTTCTATTCTCATCGATGGCAAATCTCAGATTTTCGATATGGCGATTCGAACTTAGAAATGTTGCATTATCTGTGATACGAGCATATCTTTGAGTCTTATTGTCTCTGTGTTTGGGCTACATTATCCACTGAGGATTCCTATTTACCTGGTTTTAATCGACAGATTCCTTAAAAACGAGCTGCAATTGCCGCAATGAAACGGATTTTTGCCTAATTCTTCCTATTTTTATCTTATTTTTATCATTTTTTTGACAGCATCCGCTAGGTTCAAATCACATTCCACTTTTTCAATGTGCAGAGCTGGTATAGGTTGAAAGCAAACGCTGTAACCATCATTTTTACGCTTACTCTTCGAACTGTAGTGACTAAGACCCGTCCGGAATTAAAAATTCTCTTGATAACAGCATGAGGACGCTCACCTGGAGATCGTACTTTGCTAATCAATCGATTTCGTTCCTTGTCAAGTTCATCTAATGGCTTCTCGGTCGTCCTGCGCTTCATCGTAAAATCGATTCCTTTTGCCTTTGCTCCAAAGTATCCTCGATCTCTAAAAACCGGTTCACCTTCAACTGAGAGATCTATCTGGCTATCATGCAACGATGCAGTGGTTGTGGCGAATTCACGTATCAGGCAGTAATCAATATCGGTCTTTTGATGAAACTTGTAACCAAAATGAGTTTCATCCCCTTTCTTTGCCCATGTTCCGTCTTTGCTGCGACGTGTCTTGGCCTCATCACCACGTGGCTTATTTGAAGATCCATGATCTGCCTCGATAAACGTGGCATCTTGCATCGTTCCGCGCTTGACCTTCAAGCCCATGGCATCCAATTGCCTTTGAAGTTCTGCCCAGACCACTTTATCCATTCCAGTCTCTGCCATGCGTTCTTTGAATAGCCATATCGTCCGGGAATCAGGAGACGGATTGGGAAAACCAAGAAACGACATGAATGATATGCGATCAGCCATTTGCCTCTCAACTTCCAGATCGTTCAAGCCAAACCACTGTTGTAGTATCAGAATTTTGAACATAAGAATAACATCGCAGTTCGGTCTCCCACCCTTCTCGCTCTTATTGTGATACATTTCATCGAGTTTCTGGCGGATTGGCATCCAGTCAATCAGATCCGATATCTGTGATAATCGGGTCTTCGCCTGTTTTTGGCTGAGTCCTTGCAGTACCCATGTGGTAAAAGAATCCATACTTTGCAATAGTATTAATAGTATATACATTTTTTGATATTAAACAGAAGGTAGGTTTATAGGAATCCTCCACTGAGGATTCCTATTAACCCCTATTTTGCATAGATACGAGATCTCTCTGATATCGTATTTGACCTGTCTTTTTGGCAAAATCATAGGTTTTTAGGAATCCTCCACTAGCTGAATATATAATAATCAAACTCTGGTGTTACGGAATAAAAACCTCAGAGCGCACAGAGGACGAACAAACGGAGAACTACTATACGTGACTCAATTTACTACTATCTACATCTCAAAATTTAAGGAGTAAAGAATTTGAAGGTTGCTGTTATCGGTCTTGGCAATGCGGGTCTGCCTTTAGCCTCTGTTATTGCCGAAAGTGGAATTGATGTTATTGGGGTAGATGTCGACCGGAAGAAATGCGATGCCATTAACCAGGGCATAAATCCCATCCCTGAAGAGACTGGTCTGGATGAGCTTGTCCGCAATCACGGCGGAAAACGTCTCCTGGCTACTCCGAGATATGAGGATGCCAAAGATGTTAAAGACTTCATAGTAATAGTACCGCTCCTTATAGATGAGAATTGCAATCCCGATTACAGTATTCTTGAGAGCGCTTTTCGCAACCTGGGCAAGATCCTGAAGCCTGGAGATCTGGTCATTCTCGAGACAACAGTGCCGCCAGGAAACACAGACGGCCGCATAAAGGGTTGGCTGGAGGAAGAGAGCGGACTGCACTTGGGTCAGTTCTATTTGGCCCATTCCCCGGAACGAATTATGACAGGTCTGTCCATCTCTCGCCTCAAGGAATTTCCCAAGATCGTGGGCGGAGTTGATGAAGAGAGCGGGCGCAGAGCGTTGGAGCTTTACAGCGAATTCATACCCCATATCCATCCAGTTACTTCAGCCAAAGTTGCTGAGTTTATCAAGGTCATCGAGGGCTGCTACAGAGATGTAAATATTGCTCTAGCCAATGAGCTATATAAGATAGCAGAGGAACTGGGAATCGACTTTTTCGAGGCCAGAGAGAACGCCAATCATCAGTTTTGCCACATTCACCTGCCTTCCACGGGCGTGGGCGGTCACTGCATCCCGGTCTATCCATGGTTCCTTGTCAAGGAGATGGAGACGCGAGAGAGGTTCGAGGATGTGAGGCTGCTTCGGACGGCCCGGGAGCTGAACGACGAAATGGTCCGATATTGGGTGGAGAGAATTATCCGGGAATGCCTGCGGCTTGATAAGCCACTAAAAGATGTCATAATTTATCTAAAGGGCGTGACCTTCCGGGAAGGAGTTAATGGGCTTTACCACAGCAGGAATCTGGCGCTGGCCAGGTTGCTGATGAATAAGGGATTGAATGTATTCGTCTGCGATGAGTTGTTTTCCGAGAATGAGATTGAGGCGTTCGGTCTAAAGGCCATGAAATCCGAAGATGCAGATGTTATTTTTAATTGCTTTAATTTGAGCTTTGGATAGTAAGGATTTTGTTCTACCGAAATAAATCCATAGGAGTTATTGTCTCTGCCTTTGATGAAGAGCTGCCGATAAGAGATACTCAGATGGCACTCCCAAGTTTCGTCGATATAGCATATGTGATTGATAATCGCTCTAAGTCGTTGACGGGAGATGAAGTATCCAATTTTGCGCCTTTGTCGCCTAAAAATCGCCATCAACATCAGGCTAATTCCAGACAATGCCTTTGGATGTTGTGTAAATCATCTCCCGTCAACCCCTAAGGATCGAATAAAAGAAATAGTCATGGAATTCGCTAAAAATGCCCTAGAATTATCTGCGTCAGCAATAATGGAACTCGCGCAGTTCAACGAGGCCTAAGATGGTATCCAGATGCTTAGAGACTGTCTAGGCTGCTAAAGATAATAGGTGTTTAGAAGCGAAATTATCGTGAAATACAGGGATATTTAAATGTATAAAAACCACAAAATCGGTGCTGCCGTTCCTGCATATAATGAAGAGGCGCTGATAGGTGAAACTTTAAAGGGAATACCGGACTATATTGATCGCATTTACGTTTGCAACGATGCATCCCGTGACAAGACAAAAGAAGTCGTCGATGGACGGATTAAGTGTGACAAAAGAATCTTCTTGATTGACAACGAGAAGAATATGGGGGTCGGTGGGTCAATTATTAAATGCCATGAAAAAGGACTAGAAGACGGAATGGATTTAATGGCAGTTATTGCTGGAGATAATCAGATGGACCCAGAAGAGTTGCCTAAGCTACTCGATCCGATAATCGATCGTAAGGCGGATTATACGAAAGGCAATCGGTTTTACTGGCGCGAGGCATTGAGGGGAATGAGCAAATGGAGGATTTTCGGAAATAGCGTACTTACCCTGCTCACTAAGATTGCATCGGGATATTGGCACATCTCCGACCCCCAGAATGGTTACACGGCAATAAGTCGAAAGGCACTAACCCGGATACCCCTTGATCAAATTTACCTAGGATATCTTTTCGAGAACGACATGCTTGTAAAATTAAATGCTTACGAATTAAGGACGATGGACATTCCCATACCTGCAAGATATGGAAACGAGAGATCAAAAATAAAATATGGAAATTTTATAGTAAATGGCCTGTGGCTTCTTTTCACCGATTTTTTGTGGAGGCTTAAAGTAAAGTATGTGGTGCGCAACTTCCATCCGCTCATTTTTTTCTATGCGTTTGGCACAATCCTTACTCTTATAGGTGCGCTAGCGGGAATCTGGTCGGTATATATGAGAATTTTTGCAGGTCAATTGCTCTTTGAGAGACTTACAATAACGCTAATTGTGTCGGGATTAGGGATACAGTTACTTTTCTTTGCTATGTACTTTGATATGGAAGAAAACAGGACAAATATGCATGCGGTAGAACTATAATTATAATATATTATGCGGAGATTGAATGAGCAACTTCAGCGACCTTTTCCTGGAAAGCATAACCAATCGAGGAATGCCTAATACAATTAAGAGATGTTTTTCAATAGTGGAAAGATACGGGTTGGTAAGGAAAAATTTGCACTCTAACCTAAAATTCTTATCGAAAACCCTTCAGGAGTATAACATAAATGCAACAATTCCTATAACCGCCAACGTCTTATCGCACCATACTGATATTTTGGACATCCTTGACCTTGATAGAATAGAGCTCGCCTTGCATGGCTACCATCATGTAGACTATGCAAAATTATCTGCGGAAGAAATAGCTTTTCATCTGAAGCAAGCCAATGATATATTCAAGGAAAATAAGATTAAAGCATACGGTTTTCGCGCGCCTTATTTAAAAACAAATGAAATCATCCTTAAGGCGATAGGCGACGCGGGTATGATTTACGACTCCTCGTACCCTATTTATTTTGATACAATCCCCAAAGACTCTCCCAAGTTTCCGTTGGTGGCAGACATTATTAACTTATATAAAATAAAGTACAATACTCCAAAAATATTTAAAAATGAGCAAATCATGGAACTTCCAGTAGCACTGCCGGACGATGAAATTCTAGTGGATCGGATGAATTTTGGTTCAAAGCAGGTTTCTAAGTGCTGGATCGATTCAATTAATATGTCCTTGAAGACCGAGGGGAGCGTTTTTGTCTTGCAGCTGCATCCTGAGCGTATCTCCCTTCTCAAAGAGTCCCTGATTGATACAATTAATTGGGCAGTAAAAAATGACATCCAGATAAAGAGCCTTGCGGATATTGCTAAGAACGGCACCAGGCTTGGAAGCCATTACATGGCGATAACGGGTGATATAGATATAATTGAACTCTCAGACATCGCAAGGAGATAGATTTGAAGTGAAAACGGAAGTAAGATCCATTTTGTGGAAAGAATTCCTAGAAGGTTCCGAGAAGGCAACAATATATCATACACCGGAATGGAAGGCAGTTCTGGAAAGTGCATTCGGGTATGATTCAAAATATATTTTTATGCTGGATGACAATGGAAAAGTTACAGGCGAATTACCACTTTTTTATGTGAAAAGCAAATTATTCGGTTTCCACGTTTCATCACTTCCATTCTCGCACTCTTGCGGATATGTTGGCAAGGAATCCTACAGGAATGAGGCTTTAGAGAAGGCCATTCAAATTTCAGAAGCCACCAAGTCAAAATATCTTGAGATACGGAATGCTACAAATAATTTTAAGTTTAGGGAAGTTGGATCCTTTTATGCTCACGTTCTGGATCTTTCGAGCAGGTCCGAGGAAGTTTGGAGCAAACTAGATAAAGGAAGCGTTAGATGGGCGGTAAAAAAATCGAAACAAATGGGCGCAACGGTTTCATCCAGCAGAAATATTGAGGACTTGAAGAGTTTTTATGAGTTAAACTGCATGACAAAAAGAGACTTAGGCGTGCCCTGTCATCCGTGGATTTTTTTTAAAGCACTTTTTGATAATCTTGGAGAATCTGTTTCATTGTACATCGTCAAATACAAAGGCGACACGATTGCAGGCGGAATCATGGAATATTTCAAGGACACTGTTCTTTACGGCTATGGTGCAGCTAATCCAAAATATCTGAGCGTCCATCCATATAATGCTTTCATATGGGCGAGCATAGAGGACGCGTGCTCTCGTGGCTTTTCTCGGTTCGATTTCGGCAGATCATCTAACAATGAGTCCGGTTTAAGAAATTTCAAAAAAAGATGGGGGACCACTGAGATCAATTTGAGATATTCATATTTTCCGCAAAACGTATCTTCGGTTCTGTTTGATGCTTATTCAAAGAAAAGCTTTTTGTACGATTTTGCTGGCTTTGCGATTAGGCACAGCCCCATGTGGACTTACAAGAAATTCAGCGATGGCGTGTTATCAGAGGTGGGATAATGAAGATCGCAGTATTTGCCAATACACCGGCGCAAGTTTATTTTTACAAAAACATAATAAATAAACTCAGTGAGCATGGGCATCAGGTCAAGCTTCTGGTAAGGAATTATGGAGAGACAATTGCAGTTGTAAGTGAACTGAAGCTTGATTGCATGGTTTATTCGAATCCGACCACCTCTAAATTAGGCAAATTGCTCGGGCTTCCTTATGATATTTTTAAGTCTTTCAAAGAATTGCGTAAGTTCAAACCCGACGTAATTACAGGGATGGGGGTATATGATGCGTTCGCTTCTTTCCTTTTAGGGGCTAAGTGCATAGAATTTGATGACTCTGAACCGAAAGTAAACAATGTATCATATTCAATCCAATTCAGACTCTATCTTCCTTTTGTAGACGCGATAGTAACGCCGGAATCATTCAAAGACGATCTCGGCAAAAAGCAGATACGTGTGAAAAGCCTCAAAGAACTTGCATACCTGGGTCCAAATTACTATAAGCCCGATGAGAGTATAAGGTGTCTTCTTGGCTTGAAAGGTAACGAAGAATATGTGTTGCTAAGATTCAATGCGTTTGATGCGATGCATGATTTCGGTATCATTGGATTCAGTAACCAGGATAAAGTTCGATTGGTCCTAAAAATGGAAAAATATGCAAAAGTTTTTATTTCCACAGAGGCAAGAGTTCCCGAAGAAATAAATGATCGCGTTTTGAAAATCCCAAAAAGCAGGATACACGATGTGATTTATTATTCGAAATTAATTATCGCAGATACCGGAACGATGGTTACAGAGGCGGCCTGTCTTGGGACCCCTGCAATAATGTTGCACTCCGGCGTGAATAGATTTGGTAATTTTGCAGAATTGGAGAACGATTATGGGTTGATTTTTAGATATGATCAAGGATGCGATCTGGTTATAGAAAAGGCAGTAGAATTGCTCAAGATGCCAAATCTAAAAGCAAAATGGTATCATAATAAGAAAAGACTGCTTAATAATAAAATTGATATTGCTACATTTATGGTATGGTTCCTTGAAAATTATCCAGATAGTTTCAAGATCATGAGTGAGAATCCAATATATCAGGATAAATTCAAATGATTGACAATATTATTTGGCCTGAAGATAAAAAATTTGCGCTTTGCCTGACACATGATGTAGATCGCGTCGACAAATCTTGGTGGCACTGTGCTTACTATTTTGCTGTAAGTGGAAGTACATACCAAATCAAATCTCTAATTACCAAAGGAAAAGAGAAACCATACTGGAATTTTGAAAGAATAATGGCCTTAGAGGAAAAGCATGGGGTAAGGTCGACTTTCTTCTTTTTAAACGAAACAACGAAATTAGAACTCACCAAATTCGAGACATACAAACTAGCACTTGGAAATTATGGTTTAAATGATCCAAGAATTGTAGATATTATAAGAAAGCTGGACGAAGGTGGTTGGGAGATAGGTGTTCATGGTTCATACGATTCCTACAAAAATAAAGAATTACTTGCGCGAGAGAAGAACGAATTGGAAATAATCCTAGGAAAACCTGTGATAGGAATAAGGCAGCATTACCTACGTTTAGATATCCCCGAAACATGGAAGATCCAGCAAGAAATAGGCTTCAAATACGACGCAAGTTTCGGATTTAGAGATAAGGTGGATTTTCGTGATGGGAAGTATCTGCCATTTGAGCCAATTGGGGGCGACTTTTTGGTGATTCCGTTGGCAATAATGGATGGTCCGCTATTTGATTTTTCTGTGAATCTTCGAGATGCATGGATTAAGTGCGAGAAAATGATAAATTTTGCTGAAAAGACTGGGGCTGAGCTGACGGTGTTATGGCACAACAATAGGTTTAACGATTATGAATATCCTGGTCAAATGCAGATATACGAGAGGATCATCGAAGCGTGCAAGAAGAGGGGTGCATGGATTGGAACCTGTAAAGAAATATGTAAACTAATAAATACTATTAGATAATAACTAGGGGGTCATCAATTGGCTATTGAAATAATTAAAGAAAAACAATTATGGAATGAATTTCTGGATTCAAGCCTAAATAGCACTTTATTTCATAGATGGGATTTTTTAAAAATTATAGAGAAACATTCAGGGTTTAAGCTATTGCCGTATGCTATATATATAGGGGATGAGCTGATTGCGCAAATTCCGTTATTTATTGGAAAAAAGGCATTTCTGAATATGGTGATGTCTCCTCCATTTTCCTTCGTTCCATATCTTGGGCCAGTTATAAAGCTCGAATATAAAGATTTTAAGCAAAATAAAAAAGAACTTATATTAAATAGTATTGCCGAAGATATCTCGCATGAGATACAAAAAATTTCCTCAGACTATATTATGATTAATACAACTCCAGATTTTTTTGATATCCGTCCTTTTAAATGGGAAGGTTATATAGTCGACCCGATTTATACATATGTTATTAATTTAGATTTTTCTTTAGATGAGCTATGGGCAAGCTTTAAAAAGTCATGTCGAAAGAATATAAAAAATATCGAAGGCAAATGCTCTATAAGAAAAAGTCAAGATGTATCTTCACTAAGCAAAATGATCGCATCCAGATTTGAGGAACAGAAAATAAATACCCCTGTCGGGATTTCGTTTCCATATTTGGAAGATATAACTGGAATATTTAAAGAGAATTTAGATATATATTATCTTTATGATGAAAAAGACCAAAATATAATCACGGGTTTACTAAATGCTAAATATAACTCTCGTTATATAATTTGGATTGGAAATGCTAGAGTAGATCTGCAGGGAGGAAATGAGTATTTGCTTTGGGAATTAATAAAAATAGCTAAGTCAGAAGGATATCATGAGTTCGAAATTTTAGGAGCTAATACCAAAAACTTGTGTCAATTTAAATCTAAATTCAATCCCAACTTAGAGATAGCATTTGATATTAGTAAGAAATCATTTCTAGGAAGTATTGGTGAATGGTGTTATTTTAATTTTATAAAAAAACGTTGGAGTTGATTATTTATATGGGCGATAGGGAACTAGTTATTCTCTCATCATTCAAACAAAAGATATATTGTAATACTGAAAATTTTGTATACTGCAAAAGCACTAAAGGTTGCTTGCCTGTATCATCAAGTTTAGATATAAAACTGAATATAATTTACGAAAAGAGTCAGATTTATAGTTATGCATCAGATGAAAATATAAAGCCCGATATCGAAAAGCTTGGTTACTTCTTAGACCATAGTTGTATCATATATATACCACTGCATAAAAATAGAGCTGTTGGGCGTTATATTGTATGCAATTTGGCTAAATTTAAGCCATATTTGTATCTAAACCACTCTATTTTTCGAAAGTGCTCACATTATATCTTTTTTTGCAGGACATTTAATTCATATATGCAAAAAAACGTATATAAAATGATATTAAATAAGATTTCTCAGGATATTCTAAAAGATAACGAACAAATATTCATATCATGTGATACTAGGAATGTTCCCTCGCAAAAAGGCATTGTAGGAGCAGGTTTTAAAAAGATAGGCGTTTTAAGATATATGTCTCTATTCGGTTTAAAGATTCACTCTAAACTGCTTCCTGATGGTGCACACTGATGCAAGCATCGGGGTATCGTGATAAAAGTCAAACTGCGGGGTGCGCCACAGTAAAGCTATTCGAAAATCATACATGCTCAATAGGATCTCGGTTACTCAACTTTTGCGAGCAAAATGTTCATAACATATTTAAAAAAAGGTATGTGTTTAGCTGGCTAACTTCTCGGTTAGCATTTGGAGACTATTCAATCCTCTCTGTCCCCAAGTTGCCAATGTCGTCATGATTCGCTCATGAATCGAGGTTCCTTTATCATTGCGAAGCGTGCCCAAGATCTTTCTTAAAACGACATGGGGTCGCAAAGCTCTCTCTGCTCGATTATTGGTCGGCTCTACACCGGGATTAATGATAAACCTCACATTTCGCATTAACAATCCTCAGCGTAATACTTTTCGCACTCAGGACCCATCAACCTTAAAATCAATTTGAGCACGTCTGTCAAGTGCATCATTTTTCGGTGAACCGCGCCCATGATCTCGACTTTGACATCAGCAACCCCATTGAATAAGAAGAATACCCATTTTAAGGTCGGTTATGGGTCGGCTTTTTGAGCTGATTAGGAATTGAGTTCCCGGTCTCCATCAGCCTTTTTCTTAGCATCCATTCTGCAATAGAATAGACCAAAAGTATTAGAACCATAATCATAGCAAGCGACTGTATTCGCTCTTCCTTCTTTAGATATACTTGAGCAACGTTGAATCTCTTGTCCTTTATGAATCTAAATCCACGTTCAACTGATTGTTGCCCCTTGTAGTTCTGGAGCATAGTCTCTTCATCAATCTCCAGATCATTGCTGGCGAGTACGAATCTTCCAAGCTTTGCCCGTTCCTTATCAATGACATCCTCATCTAATTCAATCTCAGCATCAATGATACAAAAGCTCTCAAGTTCTTCGTTCTTTGATGGTCTGCTCTTTTGCCATTGATTCTCTTGGATTGCACCCTAAATTCCAATTTGTTAAATTTATAATTTTTATTATTCTGTATCTAGATCTCGGCTTCTTTTTGCGCATCCGGCTCGCATGCGAATCTCCGGGCAGTGAGCTTTGTAAGAGATGCTGTCGCTGCTTTGGTGTCTTTTTTTATTCTTTTCTCAAAGGTCTTCTCCATTCTCTGCTGCATAGGCTTGGAATGATACAGCACCCACTTCTGATTGATGCCACCATAATTCGAGATTGTGGAGTAAAAGTAATACCTGGAGTCAGAGCACGGAATCATCTTAACATCGCTATCTAAAAGCTCTTTTGCTTCATTAATAGTTGCAGGAACTCCGGTAATCCACTTGATACCGTCTCCTAGCTTCTGGATATTGTCTTTGGTATACAGAGCGCTATCTGCTATGTAATATGAAGATGATTCGAAGGTGAGGTTTCTTCTGAGCTTTGAGATTGTGTCTATGATCGTGTTTTTATCGGAGGCATTCCCAGATTTTGCTTCTACAAAGAGTGGGAGGCCATGTTGATTGGTGACCATGCTCAAGACAAATTGCTTCAGATCTGACCGATCATCTTTTGGGTGGCCGAGTGTGATCTCGATTGTGTTGCCGATATCCTCGTCCTCGTATAGTCCATAAACGCCAAAACTGGTAGTATCGGCATGAGTAAGCTTGGTGTCAAAGTCAACCCTATCCATAACTTTCAGGACTATTTCATTAAACAGGTCAGTCAGATCATATTTTTATATCGCATCAAATGTCCTTCCCAATACATCATCATTGAGATCTGAAGCAATTACACCTTCTCCGAGGAACTTATCGACAGGAAGGTTCTCGAAGAACGAAGGAAATAGATACAGTCTTTGACCTACGAATCCAAGACCATTTAGAACCATTGCCTTCAGGACCTGAGAATGGGATAATTTATGGTGCCTACTTTTCGGCAGACGATCATCAATAACTTCACTGATCTCAAGCTGATCAAAAACGCCTGCTACAAGCCCAAAATGGTCCAATTGCACCATCTCCAATTCCATCATGCTCTCCCTTACTCAAAGTTGAGATACATGCTCTATTAAAAAAGACTTCCTATAATTTTTGAATTATCTTTGAGAGTGGATCGTTAATGCGAAATGCAGGATAAACGTGAACCAGTAGTCAAACCCATTGTTGATTTTACCGATGAATTTCCGGACTTCCTCGATAGAGTACTCTTTCCCGATCCAGTGCCGAAGCGCTTCTCGCGCCAATTGCCATAGAGTCTTTCTGACTTTTGGCGGTGGATCGTTTTCCAATGCCTCGATTAGTATCTCGTAAAGCTCTGTGAGCATGTTATGTAGCGGAATAGCTTCTCCAAACTTCTCAGCCATCTCTTTTGACTCTCGAAGCAAATGTGCCCAACATCGCTGAATGCGATTTGTGAACCTGGCATAAGGTTTCCAACCGTCGCACACGATTATTCCCTTGAATCTTCGAGTTAAGACTTCTGTTAGAACCTTCATGCCTCGGCTCTTCCGAATTACGAAAAAGGACTCCAATGGTGTGGAAAAGGTCCAGATCCAATGTCTTTCTCCCTGTACATGGATTGACGTTTCTTCCACATACAGGATCGGAGCACCACGAATCTTGTTTAAAATCGCATCATATTCCGATTGAACCGCATGCGTTTTCGGTTAAGACCACAATCCCTCCCTAAACCGTTCCCTATTGACATGTGGATCAAGAGCCTCACTTGAGTATACATTTAAGACTGTAGTGAAATCTTGTTCAATTCCGAGAAATTCCAATATCGCTGATAAGAGGCGCGAGGAATTTTGGACAAAGATATTGCTCCATCTCAACTGAGTAAAACGAACCATTTTGGCATCAGGATTAAGTTTTCGCACAACAGAATATACTTTTCTACTGATGAGTAATGTCAGAATTGAGATCCAAATTAAGGCTTCAATTGCATATGGGCTTTTTGTCGTTATATGATCCAACTCATATCTGCTCTTCAATTCCTTGAAGATAATTTCAACTTCCCATCTTGCGGCATACACTCCTGCAATCTCTGATGCGTTTAATATTTCATGATGAATATTAGTCAGATAGAAATGGTGTTCTTCTGATTCAGGATTATATATGGCAACCATTCTGAATATCTTGCTATCTTTTTTACATTCTCCGCGATAGGATCTTCTATTAAACGACACTTCAACATTTACATCAAAGATATCATCGCTTTTCTCTAATTTAATATCTTTTAAATATTTTCCATTTAGATCAATATCACGGCAATTTCTGACATGATTTACGCCTACTATTAATGGATTTGAGTTCCTCTTGAGACGAGAGACAAAAGATCCCCCATTTTCGACTATCCGACTAAAGAGTTGATGCTTGAAAAATCCAAGATCTATCAATAATATTATATTTTTTATCCAAGGTCCTATTTTGGTCGTGAATTTGCAATAGGCTGTTATTTATATAACCTATTCATATATGCTACAT
>CAZFFD010000043.1:0-4368 GCA_964518035.1 uncultured Methanotrichaceae archaeon
GGCTCTCCTCAGCAGTGCCCTTGCTAAAGAGCTCAGCATGTCGGATGGCCCGGCGCAACTCATATCCCAGTTCTTCTTCATCGGCTCTCTTCAGCCGTATCTGGTCAAGGATCTCTTTGACCTCCGCCAAGGTCAGAAGATCCTCCTGCAATACACTTTTGACTATCATCTATTCGTTTGCTGTCTATTTCTGTGCAATCAGGTGTTCAGGTAATGTGATCAGGGTCTTGGTGGCATCGCCGTCTGTGACCTTAAGCACGAAGGCTCTGCCCCTCTTTCCTACTACCTCAGCGGTCTTTCCATGAAACCTGGGATGAGGCATGCCCTTGTGTATGCTTGGATCGATGAGCACATGAACCTTTGCGCCCGTCTCGAACTCCTGAATCGCCCTGACTACCGAGGATTTTCCCTTAGCCCTGACTGTTCTGCTCAGCTTGTCTCTTGACTTCTTCCGCATTCCGTGATGATGTGCCATCTGATTCTCCACCTACATCTATTACATCTAATTCTTCGACGATCGCGTCGATTTTAAGGGCTTCGGCGAGGTTCGGGCTGGTTCTTCCTCCGTCTCCGGAGATCAGCTCCTTGATATACAGTCCGCTGTCGCCTCTAATATTTATGCGGGCCATGTTGCCCGTCACTTCAATTAGATCCGCGCTGTGAACTCTCCTCACCCTGAGCTTATCTGCCCTTCGGTGAGAGACACGAGTGGGCGTACGCTGATCGATCGACCCTTCCAATTCCTTCAGGACGGATTTAAGCTTTTCTTCTGAAACCTCCGCACCCAGCCGGACCCATGCAGAGTAAGTCTTCTCAAATGTGGCCTCTTTAAGACGCTCAACCATTGAGGAATCGGCTTTAGCGAGGCCAATGACCTCCACTTTTCCTGCCGCCTGCCGACAGATCTCCTCCTGCAGCCGAGAGATGTCTATCGTCCTGATGTGAGGGCGCACCGCCTCAACAATGAAGGGCCGGCCGGTGCCCAGCATTCGGGCATCGATGTCCTCGCGGCCAGCACCATGAAATACGGTATCCTCAGCGGCTGCAAACTGCATCACCGCCGGGCGAATCAGCTCGTCCACCGACTCCAGGTACATGCGGCCGGTGCCATTGCAACGGGGACAGCCGCGACCATGACACTCGCGACAGGGCCAGCGCGTCTGAGGGATGCCGCGCACCAGTTTGCGATAGCGCCCGCGAATGAAGAGGGACGCAACCTGCAGCTCCACTGCCTCCGTTTCCAGGTTGAGATGAACCACAACGTCGGGGCTCTTCAGATCAACCGCTTTGCCAGTCAGAGCGGAAAGCCTCTTGCCCACCTCGCGATTCAATTCAGACTTGAAGGGCTCGGCGTGAGTGGACCCGCCGTCCGCGAGGAGCAGCTCCTCGTTTTCGGCCAAAAGCCCAGACATCCTGGTCCCAACCAATAGAGTCCGCGTCTCCCATCCAGCCATCGCTGCAGCAGCTTTCTCTGCCCAGGCATCAAGCTTCTCAGCAGACATCTCCCCGAGGCACACCGTGCATCGGATGTCCTCTTCCCCGATTCTTCCGAGCTTGAGCCGCGCCGGACGAAAGGAAGGGGCCAGCATCTCCATCAACTCGCGATCCTCAGATGCAGCGGCCTGCATGGCCAGAGTCGTCTTGATACTACGCCCGCGTTCGGCGTTGGTCAATCCGGTGGCGAGCATTGCAAACTGCCTGCCAAGGCAGCTATCGCAGATGGGACCGAGGCCGATGATCTTTTTGGCTGTCTCCAGGATGGATTCCTTGGGCTCTTCTGAAATCTCTTCACTCATAATGACTCTTCAGGCTCTGCAATCGAGCTTCTGGTTTATTAGATCTCGCATCTCAATCATCTGCTAGATGATTTGCGAAAAAAGGGATGCAATCCTCTGGCACGGGATCGCTCTATTCACTAAAGTGTTGCTAATGATGACTCGTAAGAGTAGTATGTATGGCCGGTGGGCGGATAGGTGTAGGTTATCTCGCTATCCCAGTATGGATAGGGATAAGGAGATGGATCGTACACGGGATTGGGATTGACCCAGTAGGCGCTCTGTCCGTAGACATAGATGTAAGCATAGTTGCTCCATCCGCCGCAGTAATACTGGAGAATATGCCAGCCTGGCGTGTCAGCGAAGAACCATCTCTTGTACCAGCCGGGACTGTAGACATATCCTGCATACTGAGTATCCAGCATGCCGCTTGGATACCACTCATAGAACCAGATGTTGCCCATTCCTGAGCTATCCATCCACAAAGGAAGGTTGGCGTAAAGATTGCAGCTTGCCACAGTCCGGGGCGCGTAGGAGATATAGAGATTATTGGGTGCGTATCCGCCTTGTGGGGCTATTACCATCTTGTAGACAGAATTGACTGCCGTTGCATCAGAACCCCCTGGAGCGAAGGCATAGGCCGCATCCTGACTAGTGCTGATCAGAGTCTGCGTCTGCTCCTGAGCTGAGGGGCCTTGTGAAGTGGATAATACATCAGAGGGGATCTGCAGGCCTAATGATCCTACGCTCTGGGGTGCTGCCGGTACAGGCGCTCCACCCGTGGTGCTGACTGAATAAGAGACCGAAGAAAAATTCGGGTCTCCATTGTACTGGGAACCATAATCGTATGTGGTCAACTGTGCAAATGAGCTGGTGCAAACGAGCATCATCAATGCGATCATCAATACAGTCCATTTCATATTGGACACCTCGACAAGTTATTGACGTTATGGATGTAAATAGGTAACCATGAGAATTTGTCTGGGAAAAAGATGAACGGCAAAAAAAGCTGATCACTTTCGCTCCGCATGCATCATACTTTTATTCAATTTTCGCGGCTTATAACATGTGATCAAAGGCAAGGAAGGCTATCTGAAGAAATTGACGGCCAGCATGTACATCCCATCTCAGGATGTGGGAAAGGAGCTTGACGGAAGCACTCCACCATCTGTCTTCATTGGCAGTTGGAACTACCCGAAGGTTCTGGCCGGCCCAATGATCGCGCCGCTACATGGTGATACGATAATTATGGATCGTCCGGAATCCTGGATACCGGAAAAGAAGACCCAGGAAGACATCATAAGATATCGTCTGAATCTGATCAGAGGCAAGAGGACTGTATCGGTCACAAAGCTGCAGGATAGGTTCATCGATACTCTGCGGGACATTGCTCTCTCTGACGGATCTCTGGAGAGCGTGGCCCAGTTCCAGCGCGCTCCAAAGGGTATGTCCTTTAGCGATGAGCATACTCCCTTCGGCCCCAGCGCTCCATTGGACCGGCTGGAGATAGACAATGCCAGGTGGGAGCAGAATCTTGAGAGAGTATATCACGATGATGACCTGCTGGCGGCGGATGCAGTGGTCGATCTGCATGATCGCGGTCTGCCCTTCTCCAGCATCGAGAAGGCATTTTCTATGGGAACTCTCGGGGTTGGGAAAAGACGCCGACTGGTTCCAACTCGCTGGTCCATCACTGCCTGTGACAGCACTCTGGCAAACCGTCTATTGCAGAAGGTGAGAGGGTATGACGCAATCGATTGCTGCCAGGTGAGAGAGTTTTCCAGCCTCAACAACTACTATGCAGTCCTGCTGCTGCCTGGGCCCTGGCAGTATGAGTGGATGGAGGCCTTCTTGCATATCCTGGGCGATGAAGAACTGATATTCTCGGACTATGAGACCAACGGAGGCAAAAAGGGCTATTCAAGAGTGGGAGGATGCTACTACTCCTGCAAGATGGCAGTTCTGGAGGCCTTGGCACGGGAGAGGAAGCAAGCAGGAGCCATCATCCTGCGAGAGGCTTATTCCGGATATGTTCCTTTGGGCGTTTTCAATGTAAGGGAGAACGTGAGAAATGCCATGCAAGAGAAAGCACTGCCCTTCGATGACATGAAGAGCGCTCTGTGGCATATTGCCAGCCGGCTGCAGCTTCCTATAAAGAGATTTATCCAGAATAGCGATCTGCTTAAAGAGCAGCTCAAGAGCCGACAGACAACATTGAGTTCATTCTCATGATGGACCGATGGATCGAGCGGTTCTCGCCAGGAGCATTTTCGAATATCAATTGGCGAAAATTAGATATAAAAAGAGCACATGAGGCTCTTGGGAGTGAAAAGTGTGGAAAGAAATACTAGAAGATATAAGCTTTGCGTATCACTTAATCTGTTTATTCTTTGTACATTATTATTAACAAGTTGCGCCCTCGCTGAATGCGGGGACTGCGATGATAAAAATCCCTGTACCAAGGATACGTGCGTTAATGGAACGCGATGTGAGCACACACCCCAAATCTGCGATAGAAGCGATTCTGCTCCAGCGTCGGCGTCGAGAACTGAAGCAAATGCCAATGACGAGGCCATACAGACGCCAATTGCTG
>CAZFFD010000043.1:4468-22685 GCA_964518035.1 uncultured Methanotrichaceae archaeon
GCGTCGAGAACTGAAGCAAATGCCAATGACGAGGCCATACAGACGCCAATTGCTGACGCTCAAGAGAATCCGGCAACACCTGCTGCTCCTCAGGATAGCCTGGCAACAGCTGCCACTGCTCAGGATAACCCCGAAACAGCTGCCACTGTTCAGGATAACTCCGAAACAGTTGCTCCTGCTCAGGATAGCCCGGAAACAGCAGCCACTGCTCAGGATAACCAGGAAACTGCTGCCACTGTTCAGGATAGCCAGGAAACTGCTGCCACTGTTCAGGATAACCCCGAAACAGTTGCTCCTGCTCAGGATAGCCCGGCAACAGCAGCCACTGCTCAGGATAACCCCGAAACAGTTGCTCCTGCTCAGGATAGCCCGGCAACAGCGGCCACTGCTCAAGATAACCAGGAAACTGCTGCCGCTTCTCAGGATAACCCGGCAACAGCTGCTGCGACCTCTCAGGAGAATCCAGAGACAATAGATGCCGCTCAAGAAAATTCAGCGCCAAATGTCACTGCTACAGAAAACACGGCTTCAGACCCGAATTATCAGGATAATCCCGCACCTGAGACGCTTCCTAGCTCTGAGCAAATAATTCCAGAGACCTTCGTTTCAGAATCCGCTGCAAATGGATCTGTTAGCTGTGACGACAACAACCCCTGTACCCATGATTCTCTGGGAGAGAACGGCTGCATTCACGATGCGATCAACTGCGATGATGGAAACGACAGCACCGTTGACACCTGCGGTCCCTCTGGATGCATCAATACGCCGTTATGCAACGTTTGCGGCAATTCCATTTCGGTTCCTTCCCCAAGCCCCGCCCAGCCTGACAATGGGCTGAACGAGACTGCTCAGGAGAACGGCACAAATGTGGCCATCAATGAACCAAACATTGTGCCTTTTTGCGATGACGGCAATCCATGTACCACAGAATTCCTTAACGGCACAAGCTGCGTTTACGTATCATTGGACTGCAATGACGGAAACGACAGCACTCGTGATTTCTGTTCAGGCGGCGTTTGCTTCAATGAGCCCATAGGCTACGTCAACATTCCAGGCGAGAACAACAGCGCTGAGATCCTCGAAAACAACACAGAGAACAACACGCTTGCAGACAGCCGCATTCGTGACTGCGATGATCATAACCCATGCACTGAGGATTACTTCAACGGAACCGGATGCGAACATAAGCTGAAGGACTGCGATGATGGAAACGCCAGCACCTATGATTACTGCTATGCAGGTGAATGCTATCATACAACTCGAAACTGCGATGACGGCAACAACTGCACTATCGACTCATTCAACGGCAAAGAGTGCGTAAATACCCCGATGAACTGCGACGACGGCAATGCTTGTACCATCGATACCTGCGACAACGGCAAATGCGTGCATACGCCAAAGAACTGCGATGACGGCAAGGCCTGCACCTACGACAAATGCGATCCGAAGACTGGATGCTACCATCCTAGCAAATGTGATGACGGCGATCCATGCACCATAGACTATTGTGATTCGGTCTGGGGCTGCTACCATTCACCAGTAGTCTGCTCCAACGGAAAGACATGCATCAATGGCGTCTGCCAGTATCCTTATTACGATTATGTAGCGCCATATGTCGCACCTACCAGCACAACCTCATCGCCTCAATCCTATACCATTCCTGCGGGAACTGCCGTCACTCTGCCCTGGGGCCAGTCGATAACAGCTCTCGGTGCCCTGCAGGTGAACAACGGCCTGGCATACCCAAGCACATCTCCTCTGAGGTTTGCGAGGCTTTTAGGCTATGAAAATCAGGCCACGTCAGCAATCCAAATTGGGACTCTCCAGTCCGCTGGAGAACAGGCTGAGATGATAGGACTCTCATGGAAGGATGTCGGATTCAGTCTGACCTTAATCCAGCCAGATGGAACAGCTCTGCCTTCAGTTGGAGACGGCCAGAACGTCGTTCACGTTGCAGGCAACAACTATGATTACTACTTCCTGAAAAATGCTGGAAAAGGAAACTGGTATATTGATATCAAGCCCATAAACCCGACATCCAATGGTGCAGCATACTCGTTGATATCCGGCCAGGTTAAAGGGACGCTTCCAGTTAACCAGGTCTGATGGTTGAGAGGTCTGCAGCTGCCTTTGTGTCTTTGTGGTAATACGTCGCATCCGGATCACTAAAAAGTCACAAAGACACAAAGGCATCATGACTCCTTGCGTTTACCCATAAAAGTAACGAGGAGCCAAAAAGTCTTGCTGAGAATTATACTCCATAGCTTGCGAGAGCCTCTCCTTTTTGCAGCACATGTCCCTCTATTGCTGCTCGAAGGTCTGTAGCCGAGGCGCCCGCCGGCAGGTCAAGCATTTCGTCCAGGCCATAGGCCCTGAAGAAATATCTGTGCGGCTTTCCTGAAGGCGGACAGGGGCCCGCATAGCCAATTTCTCCGAAGTCGTTTGTACCCTGCCGGGCCGGGAATGGATCGGCAATTGTGCCGCTCTTGGCAATCCTGCCGGGAATGACATCGGTAGGCGGGATATTCCAGATCACCCAATGAGTGAATGTGCCGGAAGGCGCGTCCATATCATCGACTATTATTGCCAAAGAGCTCGCGATAAGCCCCTGGACCCCAATCGCCGGGGATACGTCCGCCCCATCACAGGTATTCTCTACTGGGAATTGATCGAATCCCAACTTCACTACAAGATTTGTGGCGTCCGTTTCAGCAGCAAGGACACCTGAACAAAAAAGGACAGCACAGGCAAATGCAGCCATAGCAATCAGCTCAATATATTTGGCTATCTTTGTCATAATTTTCCCCTCCACAATTGGGCTTTTGTCCCGCGATGTGCAGCCCGATTGCAGTACTACCAAGGTATCGCAGAAAGTAATTTAAATGATCTGATCAATTATAAGCTGTGACTGTCTTTAGAGCTTACGATGTTCGAGGTGTCTACGGCACCGATCTCACAGAAGAGCTGGCCGGACGGGTTGGTAAGTCTTTCGGATCCTTTGCCTGCGGTGGCAGTGTCTCCTTAGGCCGCGATACGCGAATCAGCGGCCCATCTCTGGAGAAAGCTTTTTTAGAGGGCGTTCTCTCCACCGGCTGCACTGTGTTCAGATATGGCATAATTCCCATAGCCGTTTTGAGCTTCATCACACAGAAGAACGGTCTTAAGGCTGCTGCCTACATTTCAGCCTCACACAATCCACCTGAGTACAACGGGATTCGATTCCGGACTGCTGACGGCTACGGGCTGCTTTACCAGGATTCCTCAATCATGAAATTCTATCGGGAAGGCGGCTTTCTCCAGGGAGACGGCAGGACAGAAGAGCGCTCTGCACAGACGGCCATTGATGAGTACCGCGGCTACGTGGCGGAAAAGCTGCATTTGAAGCGCCCGCTGAAAGCAGTCCTCGACATGGGCAACGGCTCTGCCTGCACCATGACCTCCTTTTATCGCAATCTCGGCCTGGATTGCACTGCCATAAATGCCAGCATGGACGGCCTCTTTCCCGGACGCGGCCCGGCTCCCAATGAGGAATCGCTCAAGCCCGCCTGCCAGGAGGTCTTGAAGACTCATGCCGACTTCGGGGTAGGCTTTGATCCAGATGCTGACAGAGGAATCGTAATCGATGACCTGGGAAGGGTACTTCCTCCTGAGAAGGTGGCCATCATCATCGCCCGAAGAAGATACAAACCGGGAGACGTTGTCATATCGGGATTCGATTGTTCGATGATGCTGGAACGCGAACTGGAGAAGGACAAAATCATAGTGAAGAGGGAAAAGGTGGGAGACGTTTTTGTGGCCAACCGGGTCAAGAACGATGGCGCAGTGCTCGGCGTTGAGAGAAGCGGCCACTTCTTCCTTCCGGAGTTCCAGTACTCAGACGATCCCTTCGTCATGAGCCTGGCAATAGCCGAGATCATCTCTGATGGTGAAAAGCTCTCACAGCTTGCAGACGAGATCCAGGAGTACCCATATCAGCAAAAGAACATTGATTTGAACAAAGACGAAGACCCGTCCGGGGTTATGCTGCGGCTGAAAGATGACCTGGCTAGGATGGAACCGGACACAACCGACGGTCTGAAGATCACCACAGACAGCTACAGCGTTCTCATCCGACCGAGCAACACCGAGCCCATACTGAGGCTCTATATCGAAACGGCTGGAGACGACATGGCAAAGCTCGATGAACGCTACGAGAAGATCATCCACCAGGCCAGGAAAGCTTGAACCTGCTTTCGCCTTTTTTTTGAGCAACCTATTTAATGCGCCTCGCTTAAACATGATGATCGACATGGCCAGATCTTCAATTAGCACCAACTGCAAAGATGTCTGCGTTCTCATCCCCACTCTCAACGAGGAAGAGTCCATCGGGCCGGTGATTGCTGAGTTCAAATCTCTGGGATTTGGAAACATCCTGGTGGCAGACGGCCACAGCGCCGATAAAACCGTGGAAAAAGCTAGAGCCGCGGGAGCACGCATCTTCATTCAATCCGGCTCAGGCAAGGGCCAGGCCTTAAAAGAGGTCTTTGAGGAGATCGAGGAGGAATTCATACTTCTCATAGATGGAGACGGCACATACCTTCCCTCGGAGGCTTCTCTTGTCCTGGAACCGGTTTTGAAGGGAAAAGCGGACCACGTAGTTGGAAACAGGCTTGGCAATGTTCAGGGCGGAGCCCTTAAGCGACTCAATATGTTTGGAAATAAGATGATAAACCTGTTCTTTGCCACAATCTATCGCGTTCATCTTACAGACATCCTCTCCGGTTACCGGGCCTTTACAAGAGAGGGCATACAGCGCCTCGACCTCTCCACCCCGGGCTTTGAGATCGAGTCAGAGATCACCATTGAGAGCGTTAAAAAGGGGCTGCACATAATCGAGATACCCATCACCTACAGGCCCAGGCCGAAAGGCACCAAGACCAAGCTTCATCCCTTCCGAGACGGCCTGAAGATCATTCTCACAATATTCCGCATGGCCAAGACGGAGAACCCCATGTTCTACTTCGGCCTCTTCGGCTCGTTCTTCGGAGCATCCGGGTTTCTCATCGGCCTTTTTGTAGCTAGTGACTGGCTGTACTGGAGGATCGAGCACATCCCGCTCACAATACTCACTGCAATACTGATCATCGTTGGCTTCCAGCTATTCCTGATAGGCATTCAGGGAGACATGATGGCATCCATGCATCGCGAGATGATTCGAGAGATTTACAGGAAGAAAAAGTAAAAAAAAGGGGTTCTGCTCCGTTGCTTTTCTTAGCGGAACTCCAGTTTTGCTTCATCCATAGCCTCAAAGAGGTAGGCCTTTCCAGGAACAAGAGTCTCATTTCTGTCGAGATGCATCCAGCTTGAGTCCTCATACTTCCAGACAAAAGCCGAGACCAATCCCTTATTCACCGCCTCCGGATACTTGTATTTCTTATGCCCGGCATTAACGGTGATGTTCTCAAGACTCACTGTTCTGTTTACAGGAAGCCCTATCATATTCCAGCCAGCATGCAGATCAAGGCGGTAGGGCAGATCCACCGGCTTTCCTGAGACCTCAATTGTGAAGTTATCAGCGCTGTCGATGAGGAAGCCCTCGCCTGGCACAAAGCTGGTCACATTTGTCATGCTTCCATCTTTCATTGAAAAATCCCAGATGTCGCCGGCAATCGTGAAGACGCTCCTGTAGGGCTTATTGGCCAGATACTTGGATGCAGATTCACCCTTCGGCTTGAGATAGACTGAGACGGCATTCCAGCCGGCAGTCACATTGATCCGCTGGACCTGGCCCGGTATTAGCACATACTCAACCAGGAAGCTTCTCTGTTCATCGAGCTTCGGCCTGATGATGGGCCACATAATTTTCTTCTTATCGCCTATGATAAATTCATCATGCCAGACGGACAACCCGTTCTCCTTTACAACGATCTTATCTGCATCTTTGTCAAGCATCACCTCGGCAATTATTGCAGGAGGAGCATTGAGGTCAAGAGATCCGCTGCTGCTATCCGTCTCGATCCAGTAAATCCAGTCGGTTGCGCTCTCGTTGACGGGAGTAACAGAAGCTTTAACTGCGCTCAGGTTCGCCTCTGTAGCATTTGCCGGGTCTACAACTGAGATATAAGGAAGAGATGGCTCTTTGGCGAGAGTTGGCCTGAAGCTGGGATCTCCCAAAATGACATTCATGAAAGAAGTCTGATTTAGCATCTCGGAGACGGACGTATCCCAATCAGGCAAGCTCTCATCATATTCGCCGATTGCCTTGATGTTCTTTGCACCCTGATATTTGAATCTGTAGAGGTTCTCAGCATCCAACACAGCCTCACCGACGGTTGCATTCGTATAGACCAAAGACTGATAAAACTTCTTGAAGAAATCTCCAGATAGGAAGATCCAGGATAGACCAGACTCTCCAACATAATTTACTGCGCCTGCTCGTATAAACGACAGGGCAATAGAGTCCTCCAGGTCAATTGGAATGTACATCCTGGTGCCTGTGATATTCAGATAGTATCCTTTGAGGTTCGCTGTGACACAGGCGCCCGCAGTTGTTGTCTGAGGTGCCAGCGTAAGGCTCTTGACATGATCTCCAGTAAGCGCGGAATCCATCATCGACCAGTCCGATAACTGCCAGGCTTGCTCATTTCCATGATGATCGAAGTTTACTATGTTCTGGCCGTTATTCATCTGGGAGATGACCTGCTGGTAGGTGGCCTCTTCGTAACGCAAATCCTTGACCTGCATCCCGGCCTCAGCCAGGTAATCCCTGATCTTCATAGATACGGGAGCCTGGGGGAAAGAGAGGGGCGGCGAGGATATGACCAGAGCATTCTTCTTCCATGATCCGTTCAGCCGGTCATAGGCCAGAGTGCGAGCCATGAGTTGAGATGCATCGTAAACGGAAAGCCCCATGATCCGTCCAACCGCAACGTTGCTGTAATTCTCATCATTCATTGGCAACTGATAGTCCCTGAATATCTCATACTCCATTATATCTGTGACATTTTGAATCTGACCCGTGGAGATAAAAGGCATCGACCCCGGGTCTCCAACTACCACCAGATAGTGAGATTTGATCTTGAGATCATCCACATTCTGGCCTAATGTCTGCTCCAACTTATTGGGATCGATCTGCTGCGGGTCGCAGGCCGCATCAAAGAGAACCGCCTGGCGGGCTGCAGCTACAACAGGCGCCACAAGAGAGAGCCGCGGGACCTTGGTATGGCTGAATGCAGAGATATTCAATGCCGGAATATTGGAGCGAACATCAACTGTAAAGTTCTTCGTCCTCTGAATGGTGCCATCGCCAGCCTCAATGTTGAAGATCCATTTGCCGGGAGTCAGCATCTGCACTCTCACATCATAGAGCTTGTCAGGCGCTATATCCGTGATCGTGAGATGACCAGTTCGCCGGTCCGGACTGAATAGGTTAAGTGTGGTGTAGCTCGCCTCCTGCCCAAGGCTCCAGGATATGTTGGTTCTGCCCGAGTATATCCAGGTGGGATATGTCAGATTGATAACCGGACCGTCATCCAGATTTGCGAGAGTATGGTTATAGGAGAAACCCTCAAAGGCAGCTGTAGCTCCTGTGTCCAGGCGCTCCTTCCATCCTGAATCCATTGGGTAGAGCAGCTCTACATCCACATTCAGACTGGTGGATTCACCCGGATCAAGCCGCTTTATATTCCAGCGAAGCATTGAGCCGTTGAGGAAGGCATTCATGGCGTTCGATGTCAGACCGCTGAAGGGATCGGTGATATTTGCCTCACCCATCTGTGGCCTGGGCCATTTAATGAGCCGGCCCATCGGGAAGATGTCTAAAAGTCGCACATCATACAGCACCTCTTCGCCGGTATTGCTGAGCGTGATGTTGAGCCTTACAATTTGACCCAACTCCTCAGCAGGTACCTGGCTTGGGCTTATTTCGGTTTTAATCATCAGATCATCGATGAGAGTCCTCTCTACGGTAGGATTGGGCACCGGCTGGAGGAGGGAAAGATCATGGGAGTTGGTATAGACAACCATGTTTGGACTGTCGCCTCTCTTTCTCATCTGGTCAAGGAGGAACTGATTGTCACCCACCAGACAGGAGACGTTCATCTTGGCCAGGCTCTGCTTCACTGCTGCCGAGACTGGACCCACTGCAACAACCTCTTTGATCCCCAGAAGCGATAATGCTTCAGTTGTCTCATTGGGCAGCACGTTGCTCACGTAGAGGAGCGGCCAATTGAGATATGAGGCTATGGGTGCGGCAGAGAGAGCTGCACTGTAGTTTTCGCCAACAATCACTGCACCCTCTGAGCTCTTCCAATGCCGGCTGATCTTTAGAGTCAGATCATAGCTGTTGTTTGCGAGGAGCTTCTCATCGCTGTTCCATGAGACATCTCCGATAGCTAAAGTCTTTCCTTCAATGCGGCCCAATAGCCAGCGAGCGGCAGATGAAGGTGGCTGTAGCTCCGACCAGACGGGGGTATGAACCACGTCATACTCGAAGGCGAGACCTTTTGCCCCGTATTTTATGATATCCTCAATATATTTTACAGCGCCTTCCACATTTTGAGTGGAAAGGACATATTCAAGGTAATCATCGCCAAGTCGCACATAAACCGGCTTCTCGGCAAGTCGGCAGGCTTGACCAAGATCCGGGGCTGAGAGAGCCGATATCAATGTGAAGTCCGCAACCTTTGCCATCTCAGCGAAGTTGTAGCCCTGACTTCTGTCGAATGGGCTGCCAAGAGCGATCCCGAGCTTCACGGGACCCAGATCCGATGTCAGATTCCGTACATAATTTACGATCTGCATGATCTGATCTTCCTTCCACTGCATCCACCGCTCCTGATTATATTTATTTGCATTGACTTTGCTGAGGTCTATGCCGGTGTCCTTATAGAACTGCTCTTTGCAGAAATTACAGTAGCAATAATTCTCATCCTGAAATCCGAAATTATAGAGAACAATTCCGTCTGCTTTGTAATCCTCAATGAGGGACTCCACAAGGTTGTAGAGAATATCCCTTGTCTCAGGATTGACGGGACAAAAACGGGTAGCGTTGCCGCCTATATCGGGGTTTGCCACCTGAAGAAGGCTCTTGTCAACTCCTGAGACGTCCGCTACTGATTGACCGAGGCCGGCCTCGGAAAGCATGGCGTCCATTGCCTGCGGCAGGTCCTGAATATCACTCGTCACTCCTTGTTCGGCGGCAGTTGGAATCTCAAGGGTGGCGGTAATGTAAGCCTTCAGGCCGTCTTTATGAGCAGCCTCCACCAGATCCTTTACCAGATCTCCTGTTCCATGAATGGTGATGGCGCTGATGTTTGCGGTCTTAAATGTGCTCAGAATGGCAGAGGCACCATACCTCTGCAGATCGCTCTCTTCCACCCAGCCGTTTCTCTCTCCGGCTTGAACCGCTTTGGGAAGCACCAACAGGGGCACCGTTTTGGTCTCATTGCCCTCAGACCAGATTGCAAGAGGAGTAGCGGCAACTGCTGCATGCCAATCATCTGCTCCTACCAGTATCACGTCCTCGATCTCGCCCTTGACTCCCCTTTCCAAAGGGGCATCCTCTGCGATGCATTGAACGATACAAGACATGATTGCCATAGATAGTAGTAGATATTGCAGCTTCATGCGTTCACCTTTTCCGTCTTTATGCCTGCATCTGTTAGCGGCTTGATGTACTTTGTGTCGATATCTCCCACATAAAGAGCGCTTGTGAGGGATACATTGCGTTTTGTCATCTCTTTAATAGCTTCTTTTGCGTTCTCAGTCACATCACCCTGACAAACCACTATTGGCACGCCGGATACCTTAGCCAATTGGTAGGCCCGGAATATATCGGCAGACTTTGGTCCTGACAAGACCACATCTGTGGTTCCATTGATATAGACCTCTCGAATATACTGCCAGCACTCCTCGTAAAGGTTTCCTGTGCCGATGCGCTTGATCTGAGCGCCATCCAGCAACTTTTCAGCATCATTGGAGACTATGGAGTCGTTGCCCAGTATGACAACCTCAGAATAACCCTGAAGCTTTTCCAGGTCTGTTTCACGGATCTTGCTCTGTGGAGTAGTGATTACATCAAAACCGGCTGTACCATTGCCCATGAAGCTCACCGAGGCTATGGTGCTGTAAGTGAAGTCGTCTCCTGTGAGCACTACCAACCCTATCGGCTGTACGACATTTACGGAAGATACCTCCTCAGGCATGGGAATTCCCTGGGAGTCCATGAGGCGGAAGACAATGGGATATTCGCCGCTTTGTGAAGCGAGCATTGTAAAGTTGGCCACTCCGGGATTTTGCGGACTGACATCTACCGTCTGGGCGATGGGTATGACCATGAGCTCAGGAGGAGTTATGATTCCTACCATTACCGTCTCCTTGACGTCCAGCATGATATTGAAGGAGCCTTCGTATGTCTTGTTAACTACCATATTATCCGGAACCTTGATATCTACATTGTAGCCCCGGACAGCCACAGCAAAATCAACTATCGCCTCTGCAGAAGAATTCTTGGACTGGTTGCCAAGAGACGTGGCTGTAATGGTCATGTTCTCCTTTCGTCCAGGCCTCGTGGTCTGAATCTGCAGCTGCATGGTGTGAGTTGTGCCAGGATCGAGTGGCAGATCGTAGGGCAGATCAATGGTCTCTTCTCCGTCTATCAATTCTAAGCTCCATCCTTCAGGAACCTGCAATGTGTCGATGGATGCCACATCCCTAAACGCCCCCAGGTTCTTGACTGCCAGATCGAACTGAGCTATATCCACCGCGTTAGCTGAGAGTTCGGCTGACTTGGCATCGTCTATGGTCATGCCAATGCCGTAGCTCTCCTGAGCTATGACTTCTATCACGAAATCGATTCTGATGGGAAGTGATGGCGGAGCGCTGTCCAGTAAATACAAAAATCCAGTGTAAGTTCCCGGATGCGTCTCAGGAGGCAGAGCGAAGTAGATCTTGATCTCTGCGCTATCCTGAGGCAACAGCGGCTTTTCCTCAGGCATATCTTCTGGCATATCCATGAATATGTAGTCCTTGGCGGCCCCGCTCATCTGAGTCTTGGAGATCTTGAAGATAGTTGCGTCCCCAATGTTGGTCACCGTCAGGACTCTCTGCTCAAGGTCGCCGGGATGGAGCACCACATCAAACCGTTCCTTGTCTGGTGCCAACTGGGCGGAGCTGGCAGCTATCAACAGGAACAGGATAACTATCAAGTATATTGGCTTCATCGAACACCACACGATTTCATACGCTGGATTTTTCTACAGTTGTTGTCCCACTACGTTACCCGTTTATAAAAACTCTTCCAAAGGGATAAATAACCTTCTCCACTCAACAGGCTAGTTTATATCTGTTATATGCGAGACCTGAATAGTGGTGTTTCCTTGGATCGTGAGAAAGCCTTTCTGGTGGCCACGCCCTTTAAGAAGCGAGGCAAAACAAGCCTGAAGATCAGCGATTTTATCTTTGCTCTCTCTTTAGACCTGAAATGGGGGCCGCCTGAGAAGGTGCGCGCCCTGTTAAGGGAAGCAGAAGCAGAAGGCATGGTCAAGATGGAAGGGGATATGGTCAATGCCGTCTTTGATGCTGCGGCGGTAGAGGTTCCAATGGGGTTCAAGCCGTCAACAGAGGAGGGCATAATGGACCTGGGAATAAGGCTCATCACGTCTCATACCGGAATGAGCAGAAAAGAGGTCATTGCTCTCGCTAATGAAAAGCAGGACTCTTTGAAAAAGCTGGTGGAACTGGATGCCGTCGTGCTTCTGATTGCAAAGGAGATGGGAATAGAAGTGGAAGAACTGGCGAGCCAGGCCTATGAGAACCTGCTCACCAGGTGCAAGAACGAGACGAATTCAAAGCAAAACACGTAAACATTTATGCCAAACACTACCCTCTACGAGCTGCTGGGCATATCCAGGGAACGAACCGATGAAGTTGCCAAAAGGGTTCGTGAGACGTTTCGCCAATCCAAGACGCCTGCTGAGTGGATCAAACGACTTGCAGAGGAGTTTGACATAGACCAGGAGAATGCCGAGGTCTTTGCATGCGGATGGTTTGCAGGAAAGTATGCAGGGGTCTCGGAGGTCTTCAGCACTGTCCAAAAGGAGATGGACAAAAGAGAGACAGATCTTGCTGATATGAGAGAAAGAGAGAGTCGTTATCCTCCGCCGGACGGATATGCTTAATCGTAATCGTAAGCTTAATCTCATATGGAAGAGGGAGGATGGGATTATGACCCCCAGGGTTCTGTTCACAACTGTTTATCGGAACAGCTCCGAGCCCTATGACTACATCGGAGCTAATACCAGATCGTGGTTTCGGTATTATTGGCCGCGAATTCAATCTTTTGGATTGAGATTTCTCAAGCAGAACATTCCTGAGCTCGAGATTCTGGAGTTTCCCACATGGGATGAGTACCAAAAGAAGCTGCAAGAGGGCTGGGATGTTGTAGGGCTCTCGTTTTACCTGAGCGAGACGCATGAGGCCATTGAGATGGTTGATGCGGCGCGGGCTGCAGGCGCGGGCGAGGTTTGGGCTGGAAACTACGGGGCTCTGACTACTGCCGTCCAGGACAGGTTCGACAGGATCTTCGTGGGATACTCGGAGCGCGAGCTTGCCCCATACTTCGGCCGGCAGATCAAGGACATTATCCATCCGCCACTTATTGAGTATCTCAACACGCCATTCAACATCAAGCTGAATATTTACGGAGTGATGTTCACTACGCGGGGCTGTCCGGTTGGCTGCAAGTTCTGCCAGACTCCTGTGTTCTGCAATAAGCCCAACATCATACCCCTTGAGAGCATCGAGAAGGTTCTGAAATACTATAAAAGTCACGGAATCAATGTGGTCTTAATTGAGGACGAGAACTTCGGGTGCAACAGAAAACATGCTGATGCCGTGGTCGAGCTCCTCGACAAGTACCAGATGGTCTGGGGATGCATGGCCCGGGCCGATTACCTGCGAAAGAAGATCGACGACTGGGCGGACATGCGAAAGAAGAACGGCCGGAAGGTAGCTGGCTTTGGCGGGGCGGCGATTGGAATCGAGAACCTGCATCAAGAACGCCTGGACGACATCAAAAAGAAAGAGGGCACCGAGGACATTTTGGAGACTCTTCGCATGTTGCAGGCGCGGGGGCTAGGGACCGTCGGCTACTACATGATTGGGTTTGAAGAGGACACCGCAGAGTCGCTGAAAGAGGACATCAAAAAGCTGGCGGCGCTGAAGCTTGATATCACCCAGATCTGTGTGATCACGCCTCTGCCCCAGACGCCGATGTGGAAGGAGCTAGATGAGAAGTTCGGGATCTGGGACCACGATTATCATCATTACGATGGCAAGCATATGGTCTGGAATCATCCCAATATCAAGCCTGAGGAGTTTCCGAAGATTTTGGATTGGTCTTTCAAGCAGGTTTATCCCTTCAGCGCACCAATTCGCACCTCCGGGAGAGTCTGGGCCAATGCCTATCGATACGGAGGCTGGGCTGGCGTGAAGGAGGTTTTTGCCTACATCAGCCGGGCCAACAAGTTCGACTGGAATGCGGGACCCAGGCTGTTCAATGTGAATGAAAGATAGAGAAAGAGACGATTAAGAAGGTAGTTGATAAGAAGGCAGCCGATGAAGATATTGCTATTATCATCTCCGGTGGTGCAGCGGGATTTTGATCGCATCTCCCGCGTTCCTAACCTGGGGTTGGCATCTCTCGCAGCTCATGTGGATGACCTGTGCACCGTTCATGTGGCAGATATTCACGGCCTGAAGGACCACCGGGAGTACGTGAAGAAAATTGTCAACGGCTACGATATGGTCGGCCTGACTGCCATGAGCTTTCAGTATCAAGAAGCTCTGGTCCTTGCAAAGATCGCAAAGGATGCCGGAGCCGAGACTGTTTTTGGAGGATATCACCCAACTCTCGCGGCCCAGGAAATCGGCGAGAGCAAAGACGCGGCCCTCATTGACTACATCGTGCGTGGTGAAGGCGAGGCCACATTTCGGGAGCTTGTGTCCTCCCGGCTAGCCGGAAAAAGCCCGAAGGACATTCTCGGATTATCCTATCACGAGGAAAGAGGGAGCGGGAGAGCTGAAGGCCAGAGCGCGGGCCGAGGTGAGAGGATGGTTCACAATCCGGACCGGCCTCTTCTGAAGGTTGAAGAGATCGAGATGCCGAACAGGGACGCCAGGCTCATCACCAAGGGATTTTACAGCTTTGATGTTCCCATTGACTGCGTTGAGACCAGCCGGGGCTGCACACAAGGATGCAAGTTCTGCTCGATCAATCTCATGTATGGCCGGCGATTCCGGCGGTTCTCAATTGAGAGGGTGATTGAGGATATTCGGGATGCTGAAGCTCACGGGGCCGGATCGATATTCTTCCCGGACGACAACATCACCCTGGACCCGAAGAGGCTACTGAGGCTCTGCGAGGCCATAATCGACTCTGGGCTCACTCATCTCCGATACAAGACTCAGGCATCGGCCTCTGGCATTGCTTCGAGCAAGGCTCTGGTGGACAAGATGGGCGAGGCCGGGTTTGACGGGGTCTTTTTGGGTGTCGAGAGCATCAACAAGAGAAACCTGGAGTTTTTGGGCAAGGGCAAGATGTCCAATGATGCCGAGAAAGCCGTCCAGTATCTGCATGATAATAATATAATCGTCTCGACTGGTCTCATCGGCGGAAACCCTGACGATGACGAGGAGGACCTCTGGGAGAATTTCCGGCTCGCCCGAAAGCTCAAGGTGGATTTCCCCATATTTTACATATCAACCCCGTACCCGAAGACCCAGATGCGCTCTGAGCTGGAGGAGATGGGGCTTGTCACAAACAGCGACTTTACGAGGTACGACGGGCTGCATGCGAACCTGAAGACCCGGCACCTGTCGGAGGAAGAGGTGCAGTATATCACCTGGCAGATGAACGCCCGCTATTACGACCTCGAATGGTTCAGGTACAACAAGGTCAAGCGGCTCTATCCCAGGTGGTTTGCAAATGAGGTTAGAAGGCTGGCTCCGTTTTACGCCAGGCGGAAGATGGACCTGGCTTTAGGCAGGCGCACGCCGAAGGACTTCTTCAAAGAGGATCTCGCAAGCGGGGAGCTGTGCAAGGGAGTGACTTGACTGCAGAAGCAATAATTATTTACACCGGGCAGTTAAATATTATAAGAGATGAAAACGAAGACTCGCGCAGTATTCGAAGATGGCATTTTGAGGCCCCTAAAGCAGCTAAACTTAAAGCAAGGTGAAGAGGTCGAGATAGAGATCACCAATGCAGTTCGTAGATCCAAAGGCATCATAAGGATCGATGCCGACCTGGGCAAAGAAATAGCAGAATGCGATGAGTTCTCCTGTCTCAGAGACTAGATGCTAGAACACATACCCATGAAACTCAAAATATTCATCGATGCAAATATATTAATCTATCATTTTCTTGGTCTTTCCGAAAGCTGTTCAACTCTTCTGGAAAGTGCAGAACATGATGAAGTTCACGCTTATATTTCTACAGTTGTGCAAGCTGAGGTATTGCATAGGTTGATGATTTCTGAGGCAGTGGAGAAGTTTAGAATCAAGCCATACCAGGCTGCAAGATATCTGAAAGAACATCCTCGCGCGATCAAATCATTAGAGACCTGCGAGATTGCCCTCGCAGAAATTCCTGAGTTCAATATCGACATAATATGCCTGGAAAGTGACGCAATAATCAAAAGCCGACGATTTAGGGAAGATTTTGGTTTGATGACGAATGACTCTTTGAACCTCTATGCAATGAAAACAGAAAGCATTAGAATAATTGCAACCAATGACCGAGATTTTGAGCGCGTAAATGGGATAGAGGTCTGGAAACCTGATGATGTTTGAAATGGCTCAGCTTCGTACAGCGTCTTTCTACCACACAAAGCTCTTTTAAAGGGCAGATTGTTCATCTTGTGGATAGGATGCTCGGGTAATTTTTCAGGAGAGATCGACATATTGATCAGCGATTGTAGCCATAAACTGCCCAGATATGCCCCACGATGACTCCGGCCACGAAAGCCTTCGAATTCTGGTGATCGTCTCCCGGCCCCTGGATCTGCGTGATCTGCCGAACCTGGCCGACCAATGGGCACTGCAGAAAGGTCTTCAGCGTGTGCAGGCCCCGGTTTACCTGAAGATGCTCCGTCCACCCACTGTGGAAGCTTTTCGCACCGAGATCCTGGGCAACTACGACATTGTGCACTTCGACGGGCACGGGGACTTCGGACTGAGGTGTAAGAACTGCGGAGCCCTCAACCTGCCAAAAAAGAAGACGTGCGAGCGCTGCGAGGCCCTGCTTGAGGAGATGACGGCCAGCGGTTTTCTGGCCTTTGAGAGAGATGACGGCATGCAGGACGCCCTGGCGGCTGAGGAGATGGCAGAGATCGTCATGAGTGCGCCAGAGCATCCAGCCAGGCTGGTATTTCTGAGCGCATGTGAATCCGCAAAGGGCGGCGAGGCCGGTCTGCAGAGTGCGCTTCTGAAAAAAGGCGTTCCCGCTGTGCTGGCAATGAAAGAGTCCATAACAGCCGGGGCTACAATTGCTTTGGCGACGCCCTTTTACGCGGCTCTTGGAGCCGGCAAGAGCATCGCCCAGGCCCTGGAAAATGCTCTTCCTGCGCTGAGGAGGCTTGAGAACGGTGGCCGGCTGCAGAAGATCCCGGTGCTGGACGGGCCTGGAAAGGACGCCTGCCTTGTGACAGTCGGAGCCGCCGGGAGGGCCAGCTTTGAGGCCGAACGGCTCTTCGGCCTTTCCGAGCACGAGTTTGTGGGCGACTTTCTGCGAGGCAATCCGCCGCGAGGAAGGAAGGGGCTGCTCTCGCAGGTTATGAATGCTTTTCTCGATGGTGAGAAGCTGGTTGTACTCACCGGCCAGGGAGGCATAGGAAAGACGGTGCTCGCAGAGGAGGCCGCCCGGCGGCTGGCCTGGCGCTATCCTGGCGGCGTGTTCTTTCGCAGTGCGGCGGATATGGAGCGGCTGGGGCTTGAGGAGCTGCTCAATGTTTTTGATAACGTCCTTGGAGCAGAATTCAGAACGCTTTCGCTGGACAAAAAAAGGGACTACGTTTTGAGCTATCTCAGGGACTACGATTCCGCCAGCTTGGTTGTGGTGGACAACGCCGAGAGCATCCAAGACCCCGGACTCTGGAGCTTCCTGGAGGGCATCCCCCAGCCCAGCGCCGCCCTCGTGACTACGATAAATAGCCTGCCATGCGGAGGCCGGGAGATCCGTGTGCCTGAGATGGAGCCTGAGGAGGCAAGACGGCTGCTCCTGGCCGGGGCCCGCAGGCGTGCGCCCGGGTGGGGAGAGCACCTGAGCCAGGGGGATCAAGAGAGCTTAAACGAGATCGCTCGCGTCATGCAGGGCCATCCTCTTGCCATCAAGCTGACTGCTGCTCTCGTGTCCAGGCGGAGCCTCGCTAGCATCGTAGACGATCTGAGAAAAAATCCGCCCAAAGGAGTATCGGAGAGATTCGATGTCTCCTACCGAAGCCTGACGGAGGCGCAGAGTGATCTCTTCTGCCGCCTGGCAGTATTCTCCGGCTCCATGACTGAAGAGGCGATTGGGAAGATCTGCGTTGAGGGGGGCAGATCAGGCTGGCAGAGCGATCTAGGAGAGCTCGAGCAGAAGTCATTCCTGGACAGGATCGAGATTCCGGCACGGGATGAGACTGGCGAAGAGGTCACATTCTACCGCTACCGCTTGCATCCGATCATGCGCCAGTACGCTGCCGGAAAGGCTGGGGATGAGCTTTTAGCCAGACTCAGACCCAAAGCTGCAAAACATTTCCTGGATTATGCCCGGCAATTTAGCAGCAATTTTGACATGATGGAATTGGAGCGAGAAAACACTCTGACAGGGATGGACTGGGCCATTGGGCAGCAGAAATCTTCCTATGACGAGATGAGAAAAGCTGCGTCCGCTTTAGTTCTGGAATTTATGGCTGTTCTGGATAGTTACCTGGACACCAGAGGCTACTGGAACGAATACTGCCTGCGGTTGCAGCAGGCAATTATAGCCACAGAAATGCTTGATGACAGAAAACAAAAAGCTGCATGGATTCATAATCTCGGCACCCTTGTCCAAAGGATGGGCATGAATGAAGAAGCTAGAAAGCTCTACCGGCAGAGCTTGAAAATCAAGGAAGATCTGGGCGACAAGAGCGGAGTGTCAAAATCGTTGCACCAGTTGGGCATGCTCGCTCAGGACACCGGAGAGTACGACGAGGCC
>CAZFFD010000044.1:0-22617 GCA_964518035.1 uncultured Methanotrichaceae archaeon
AAAGAGGCTGCATTCAGCCCTGGGCTATAAATCTCCGATTCAGTTCGAAATGGAGATTGCCTTAAATACCATTGCTTAACTAATTGTCCGTTATCAAGGGTTCAGTCCAATAGCATGACCTGCAGATCTCGGCAACGCCAATGAGTTTTCTCCAAACGAATCGTCGGTGACAGGCCCAGTTCATTTCCATTCCTGAGACAATGAAAACGTTTAACTGGCAATAGCAAAGGAATTATAAGAATATAATGCTAAAATAATGTCGAGGTTTGATGAGGTTTAATATTACCATCGAGCAGGACGAGGACGGAAGGTTTGTTGCGGAGTGCACAGATCTTCCAGGATGCCTCTCCGAGGGAGATACCGTTGAAGAGGCTATAAGCAATATCAACGAGGCGATTGTTGGATGCTTGAAGTCCAGGCTGAAGACCGCTGAAGAGAATCTCAGAATACCAGCATTTAGCCATAAATTCAATTTCTCTCTCGATGTAACTGAATCCTATGCATAAACTTCCAAGGGCCAGTGGTGAGAAACATGTGGCCGCCTTTAAGAGAGCCGGTTGGATTGTTAATCATATTGAAGGCAGCCACTTCATCATGATCAAGGAAGGATGCAATGTTCACCTATCGATACCGGTTCACAAAGGGCGAGAGATGGGTTTAGGTCTCCTCAAGAAGCTAATTGCCAGAGCGGGTCTCAGCAATGAGGAATACATCGAACTCTTCTTCAAGTAGGCACATTGACTTGGATCTGATGGTGCAGACCAGGCGCGAGGCTGTGGTGTGCTCCACCTCGAAGGCGGCAATGATGGCGTCGCCCTGAAGCCAGAGGACGTCGATCAGCTCAATGGTCTTGTTGGTGGCATCGTCGAATTGTCTCGGCAGCTCGCGTCTCACCCACATTTCGCATTAACTGTTTGAACGCTCATTAATTTTCTTGCTATCGGTTTCTCACGGTTCGATGTGCTTAAATGCTGCTGTATGTGTATTTCGAGTTCAGAAAAGGCTCATGCCACGATGGACAATCCCACATATAAATATAATTTTATAAAACAAATAACCGCCAGCATCGAATTTACAAATTCTATTTAAATTATTCTTACTGAAATGTGATATAATGAGTAGAAATATCACTCGTATAAGCAATCTAAAAATATAGAATTTGGCACAGCCTTACTGCGAAATGTGGGGTCTCAGATTCGGGATGTCCTGGAAACTGGCTCCGTTGTGCGTCCTGTTCCGATCGTTTCTGGCTATCCAGACGTCGAGACCCAGGTCGGAGCCGAGCTTCAGCAACAACCACTGAATTTCCTCATGAGTTGTCTCTTCCGGCGGAGCCTTACTGGGGTCTTCCTCGCGGACAGTCACTATGCCGATCTTTGAATCATAGGTTTTCGTTTTGCGGCGGTATTTTCTCTCATCGTATTCCAGCTCAACCGGATTTTTGGCGGCATTTTTTATGGCACTGGCAATTGCCTCGCCATCGCTTACGCAAAACTCGGCGGGAGAGACCACGAGATCTTATTTAAGTTCATGCTTCTATTCAATTCCTGCTTTAATTCCAATTATCTCAATATCTTTAATATGATCCAAACCGAATTCATAACAAAGATAGGATCTCAATTCATTTTTATGTTCAATTAACCATGCAGAATTGTTGCCCTGATATAGTTCTACTCTCCATGCATAATAATATTTTCCATTTCTTCTTTTGCTGGTATTAAGACTTGATACTGCCTGGCAACGATAGAAAAAATTAATAGTTCGCAATAATGTACATTCCAAATACTCATTTCCTTGAACAGGAAGCAATATTAGCTCCTTCGGTTTGCTCAAACATGTTTGATTTATTCTAAAATTTATTATATTAACTCCCTTGATTTGATTGCATTCTTTGCATAATGTTTGTGAATTTTCCACATCAGCTCGTCCGCCTAAAAAAACAGGAACGATGTGATCAATTTGCAGTCTCGTACCCTTTCCATTCTTTCCACAACATAAACAGGTATAGTTATCCCTTCGCTTCACTTGTTCTTTTTCTTCTTCAGTCAGCTCAACGTCATCGATAACAATTTCTTCTCGGGACTCGATATCCCTATCAGAGAATATAATTGAATTTATTGCAGCGTCAAATGCTGTTTTAAATTTATAATACTCTTTGAAGATGAGCTTCCACCAGCTTCCTGGTTTTTCAAATTCCATCATGAGGCAATTATGCTGTTCTAAAGGATTTTTTCGTATCAGTACTTCTGCTAGCCTATTCAAGTCATATTTTTCTCGATCATCAAATGAATGAAATCTAGGTGCCTCATTATTTTTTGCAATATGCCTTGATATTCTAATTAGATTGCTCATCAATAAGTTGCCAATATTGTCTTCATCTGGATCGAAATATTCGGTAATCCAATTTTCAATTTGTGGCATTATTGATCTTTCATCTAACGATTCATCCGACCATTTTTCTGGAATCCTTGAAATGTTTTCTCTTATGAATCGATCATATTTTTCTTTGTTTTTATCATAGACCATTGCAAATTCCATAAACGAGACCATCTCTTCTTTAGGTTCTTCGCTAGTAGTATTAGAATCATCCTTCACATTAACAGATATATCGGTCTGATACCATCCGGCAGGAATATAGGATAAAAACGTTTCTGGAAAATAATTCACTCCACTTTCGATTTGCTTAGAAAGTTGTTCGATCAAACTTACGGAGATATATTCAATAGGCCGATAACCTCTTATCATCGGCACTTCATCATCTAAGCCGCCTGGATGGGCCCAAACATCAATGAGACCTTTCCAATTATCGATGAACAAGACTATATTTGCTTCAGCTTTATTCTCTCCACCACCAGCGTTTTTCCCTCGTAAGGCCCTTCCTATCATTTGTGTCATTAAGATAGAACTGGTTGTCTGCCTCGTTAGAAAAACCGTTTTAACATCTGGGATGTCCACACCTTCAGTTAGAATTCTTACATTAGCGAGAACATCATATTTTCCGTTTTTAAAATCGGATATAATTTTCTCATTTTCCGTGGATGTCCTCTTGTTTCTTTCTTCTGGCGAATTTGGTTTCACCTCATTATCAGAATAGACCGCTTCAGCATTTATTCCTTTATCCCTTAATTTTGTTCTAAGGTATATGCATTGCTCAACTCTGTCTGCAAAAATTATTGTTTTTCCATAATCATTCTTTTTTGCTGCAAACTCGTTTACAATATAGTCGTTTCTCGCAGAGTCATCCGCAAGCCTTTGAATTATCTCCGCAGGAAGATCTTTATGGTCTCTTACGAGTCTATCGTAGAGTTTGTCATCTACAGTGAAGTCTCGTCCAGTTGGCTTTTGAATGTACTTTGGTAATGCTAGAATATTTTGTGCGATCAGCTCACTTTGCTCAGCACGAGCAAGAATCTCTAAATCAAAAATTTTAAAAAGCCATCCACTGGTTTTTTTGTCGTTATATGTAGGCGTTGCCGTTAAGCCTAACATATATAAATTTGGAATAATATCCCTGATATTTTGCCAAAGGTGACGAAATCCATATGCAGGTGCATGGTGGGCTTCATCAAGAACGACAAAAAGTCCGGACTTTGCACAAGCTCTTAAAAATTTTATAAATTTAGTTTCAATAATGTCTCCATTTTCATCCTCCGGATTTGCACTAAAGTTTTTGATAGCTGTTTGAGTTGTAATTATTAATATATCATCTGTAATATCAATTGAAGAGGCAGGAGAATTGGCTGGACTACTGGAAACCACTCGTATGTTTAAAGTCCTCCTCGCAGGAGAAGCTTCCAGCGCATTGTCGTAAAATGATTTGGATGCTTGATTTAGCAAATATGATGACTGTGCAAACCATAATACTTTTATTTTTTTAGAAACTATATTCTTACATATCCAATTAACTGCAGTATATGTCTTCCCTGCACCTGTTGGAAGAACCAACAAGCCACCTTTGTATTGATTGATAGGAAATTTGAACGCTGCCGTTAAGGCCTGAAATGCTTCAGTCTGGTGCTTGAAGGGCGGCTTGGGTTTATATGATGGATATTTCTTTCGAAATTCTTCAAGATCTATCTGTTTGTATCGCATGCTAAGCCTTCGCTGAAATAAGTTGAAGCCGTACCTTAAAAGAATATCGGTGAAAAAAGAAAAGTATAACAACAATGAGCTATCTCTAGACTAAAGCAAACTCATCGCTCTTTCCCCCCCTTCATCGCCTCCACGAAAGCCAGGAACGGCGGCGACGGCCTGCCCGGTCGTGACTTCATCTCCGGGTGGAACTGCGAGGCGAAGAAGAACGGATGCTCCGGTATCTCGCAGATCTCCATCAGGTCCCCGTTTGTGCCTGAGAACTTCATGCCCTTCTCCTCAATCTGGGCGATGTAAGCGGGATTGACCTCGTATCTGTGCCTGTGCCTCTCCACGATCTCGGACTTGCCGTAGATCTTGTGGGCGAGACTTCCCTCCTTCAGAGTTGCCGGATAGTTACCGAGCCGCATGGTTGCGCCCATGTGCCTGATCTTCTCCTGCTCAGGAAGAAGAGCAATCACCGGGTGAGGCGTTGCCCCAAACTCCGAGCTGCTCGCATCATCCAGGCCGCAGACGTTTCTCGCATACTCAATCACGGCTAGCTGCATTCCAAAGCACAGTCCAAGATACGGAACCTTCATCTCTCTTGCGTACTGCACGGCCTTCATCTTGCCCTCAGTTCCCCGCGAGCCGAAGCCGCCCGGAACCAGGATGCCGTCAGCCCCTCGCAGGATGAGGTCAGGAGACCCGTGCTCCAGCTCCTCGGCATCAATCCACTGGACCTCGACCTTGACCCCGGCCTCAATGCCGGCGTGCTTGAGAGACTCGCGGATGGACAGATAAGCGTCCTCCATCGGATCGGAACACTGGCTGCCGACGGTATATTTGCCGACAATTGCCACTTTCACCTCGCCACTGGCAGAATCCATCTTCTTGACGAACTCGTCCCAGTCTTTCCTCTCCTCAAGCGGGAAGAGCCGCATGGCCTTCATCAGATACCTGGCGAGGCCTTCAGCCTCCATCTGCAATGGTATCCTGTAAATATCATCAGAATTGTGGGCGCTGATCACAGCCTCTATCGGCACATCGCAGAAGTGGGCGATCTTGTGCTTTGTCTCCTCCAAAAGAGGATGCTCGCATCTGACAACAATCATGTCCGGCTGCAGTCCGAGCTGCCGCATCTCTTTTACGCTGTGCTGTGTGGGCTTAGTCTTCTGCTCGCCGTCTGTAGTCGATGGGGCAAGAGTCACATGCAAGAAGAATATGTTTCCAGACTCCTCGTACTTGAGCTGCCTCATGGCCTCAAGGAACGGCATGGACTCGATGTCGCCCACAGTGCCGCCAACTTCGATCAAACAGATCTCGCAGCCACCGTCCCTGGAAACCTGGCGAATGCGCCTTTTGATCTCATCTGTTATGTGGGGAATGATCTGCACAGTCTTTCCGAGATACTCGCCCCGGCGCTCTTTTTCAATGACTGTGCTGTAAACCTTGCCTGTGGTGATATTGTGATCGCGGGTCAGCTCCACATCGAGGAAGCGCTCGTAATTGCCAAGATCCAGATCAACCTCACCCCCGTCCTTGAGGACATAAACCTCTCCATGCTGGAAGGGGCTCATGAGCCCTGCATCTATGTTGATGTACGGATCGATCTTTATGGCCGTAACCTTGTAGCCCCTGTTCATGAGCAGCCGACCAGTGGACGCTGCGGTAATGCCCTTGCCAAGCCCGCTCATGACCCCGCCTGTGATCACAATGTATCTCATATTCACGCCTTCAGAAGCGTAGCCGCTCCGTATATGATAAGGGTAACGATCAGTATGGACGATCCCAAAGCCCCGGCAAACTCAGGAATGCTCTCAACAATGAACGTCAAAACTAAAACGGCAACTAAAGCCAGGAATATGGCAGCAGGAACGATCTTTATTGAAGCCGGTCCGGAAAAGCCGTCCAGCTTATCGATAAATCCTGAGGACGGAGAAGATGACTCATCCTCGTGCTCATAGTACTCCTCTCCAGCTCCATATGTTCTTGGTCCAGGCTCTTCAGGGATGACCTCCTCCTTCTCGGCCTGATGGATGATCTCCCGGCTCTCTCTGTCTGCTTCCTGTCGGTAGCCCTGATAGCCTTCCTCATATCCGCTGTTCGGATATGGCCGTTCGTCTTGCTCGCCTGGGTCCTCTGGTGCAGTTGGCCTCAGATGCCTTGGCAGCAAACTGGGCCTCTCCTCCTGCCGGTCTTCTTCCTGTGCACTATTTCGGTCTACAAAACGATCGTCGATTCGAGTGCTGTACCGGGGGATAATGCGATTATCATTATCATCATCGCCATCCTCGCCATAATCCTTCCCAAGCCCTGCAATCTCGTCTTCCCTGTCGTCCAATCGTGCTCTTTCGACTCTATCTAAACGACCTGCAACTCGACCGGAGCCTGAGGGCCTTATGGAATCATTTCCCTGTGCAGCTCTCTCAGCTCTTTTCATCCGGGCAGCTCTGTAGCTTTGCAGATCACGATCCCGCGAGAATGCTATGCGCCTGGGCTCCTTTTCCTCATCCTCTTCATCGCCCTCGGATCGGCGACGCCTGCTCGGCGACTCGGAGTCTTCATCATCGATGTCTTCATCATTGACATCGACTGCGTCCTCCTCATCATATCCATCATCGTCTGAGTCTTCTCTCACCAGATCCTCCCCCACTGAATCGTCTCCGCATTCTGAATCGCGCAAAAGTGTAATTGGCACCCGGCTTTCCCTTCCGCCTCCTGTAAGAAGAATCTCGCCGTCGAGGCGCTTGCTGTTACTCGGCATCCTGGCCATGATAGGTATGACCTCCTCCATGACCACATAGTGATCAGGCTTTCTCAAACGTACTGCCTTGAATACCGGACTGCTGGCCTGCAGAGATATATTGGACGGCTCACCGTGATTTACAACCTTGAGGTTGAATATGGTCTCCTCGCCGGGAAGGAGACGGAGGACAAGAGGTCTGGCTTGCATGTCTCCGTTGTTGATGTGAACCTCATGATCCATTGCCTTCTCCCCCACATCATATATCTCATAATATTGTATAAATATTTTGCTTGTGGCGCGACCAATCCTTGCGGCCCAGCCGGAGGTTCATGGCTCTCTTCATCCTTTCAAATGCTCTGACGCAAAAGGGTCAATTTCTCAGGTCAGGCGGCAGCATGTTGGGTATGCCGTCTTCGATAGGATAGCATTCATTGCAGGCCTTGCAAGAGAGCTTGCCGGTTACTATCTCCTTTTCGTTCTCCTCGAAGACCTCTAAAGTTAGATCGCCTTTGCATAGCGGACAGGCTAGAATGTCAAGCAGATCTCGTTTCATGGATCTGGACATCTATTCTCAAGAAGTAAAAGCTTTTGGATCAGGTCCGCACAATCAGTTCTACATAATCATGTCTGCATGATCAGGTCTACAGACAAAGCAGCTTTGCCGCATTCTTGTGGAGAATAGCTTCTTTTTCGGCTTCGTCGAGCACCAAGCCTCGGACGATCTCTGCAGCTCTTCCCGGATCCTCCCAGGGATAGTCACTGCCGAACATGACCCTTTCCGGGCCGATGTCTCTGATCAGCTCGGCCATGTCCTGCCGATCCATGTAAAAAGAGACATAAGCAGTATCGAAATAGACATTTCCGCCAGCCGGCAGAAGGTGACGCTGGACCTCATCCCACATGCGTAAGCCACCCAGGTGAGCTAAAACCACAACAAGCTCTGGGAAAGACTGGACTGCATCGGCAAAACGCCTGGGTGTGCCGAAGATCTCTGGACGATCCAGGGGGTCTCGTCCTGCATGGGCCACCAGAATCATCTTTCTCTTTATCAGCGCCTCGTAAAGCCTTTCACAGCGTGGGTCATTGGGATAGACCTGCTGGAGTAGAGGCATCATCTTGACGCCCAGAACCCCGGCAGAAGCGAGACGATCCAGCTCCGTCTCCAGGTCAGGCATAAAAGGATGAACTGCACCAAAAGCAGTCAGCTCGCAGTTCGCTTTTGCCACAGACATAACCCAGTCGTTAAGGCGAGCGACGTCTTCCTGGCCCTTGGCCAGTGGCAGGAGAACCGATCCGGCAACATCTGCGGCCTTCATCATGCTGCACAGGTCTCCTGGCGAGCCTGTTCCTGGAACCGCCACCTTCAGCTTTCTCTTGGCAGCAGGCAGGATCTTGGCTGCCACCGCCTCCGGGTAGATATGAGTATGGAAATCGATTGTCAACTAAATTATCCCCATCTCAGAGAGCCTCTCAGGCAAATAAGTCTTTGTCACGTAATCCAGTCCCTTTCCGGCAAAGGCCTGCTGTTCTGCCTTCTTCTTGAGGTCAAGCTGCAGCTTGATCTGTTTCTCCCAGTAGGGCGTGCTGAATCTGGGATCGGTCAGCTCGCTTCTCAGAGCCTGAAGATCTTTATCCGTCAGCTTGTCTGTTGAGAGATTGTAGTCTACGATGTCGCTTGGCTGGACGCCCAGGAAGCGGGCTGACGGCGTCACCAGATGCTCAGAGAGATGAGCGCTCTTGATGGCGCCGTAGGCAATGCTGGCAAAGATTCGGTAGGACCAGGGATCGCCATCAGTGAAGACTACAACAGGCAGGTTCAGCTCTGAATTGAGCCTCTTGATGATTCGGCGTGTGGAGCGGGCCGGTTGTCCCTTGATGTGAACGAGGATTGCATTGTACTCCTCATCAAAGCCGTTTTCAATCAGCCGGGCGTACATTCCGCCGGTCTCTATGGCCATGACCATCTTTGCATCGTGGTTCAGGAATTCGATGTTGTCAACGTTGAAGGGGATCTGGTAGCCGGCCTCGCCCACATCCTCCTGGCAATGCATCTCCTTCTCACCGCGGCGGGTCTGCTCCTTGAGGCGCAGAGGACCGAAGACTGCAGCCCCATCTTCCTCTGGACGAACATGGAAGTCCTCTCGATGCATTGTTGTCACGATCTCAAGGTCCTCGATGAGCCTATCGCTCTCCGCCTGCTCATGGAACTTGGCGATATCCCAGTTCTCGGAGATATAGTAGATCTCTCTTAATGTTGATCCGCGGTTATTCTTGAGGTGCTCCTTGATCAGCAGCTCTGCCAGGTGAACTGTCTTGAGAAGCGTCTTGGCACCCCGCACGGTATTGACTGAGCGGGTCGTCTCCTGGTCTCCATAAACCCAGACATCCTCTTTGCTGGAGTACTCGATATTTGCTTTGGTTCGGGAGGGCAAAGATATGTGAGGCACAATTCCCTGCAAAAACTGATTGTAAAGGGAATCTGCGAGGCCCAGAAGCCTTTCTTCGGCCCTTTTAGATTTTTTTTCTTTTTCTATCGATCTTGCTCTCTCGAATTCTTTCTTCTCAACAGATTTTTCCATCGGCTAGATCACCCTGGCCCCTGTGACTATTTCCGCATCCAGTCCCTCTATCACCGGATCCGTGAGTGTGACGCCGTCGGAGGCGATGCTATAGCTGAGTGCTGCACTCTTGCCTGGCGCAATGGAGAGCTTCCAGTGATAGTCGTAGCCGTCTGCCATAGAGATGACCCTAGCCTCCGGTGTGACACCATCGGCCTGAACTGCCAGCACCTCATGCAGCTTGAAAGAGCGCAAGAGGTCGCTGTGGTTCTCCACAAGGATCTTGACGGACAGGTGCCCGTTGCTCTTCTCCACCTTCCGAAAGACGAGAAGGTTGCCCATGATCTTGGCCACAACCGGCCCGATATCCGGCTCATCCTTTCCCAGGACTTCTGAGAGCTTCTTGGCGATTCTGGGCAGGATCTTTCTGATGATCTCCTCCTTCTCTCGTCTCTCAGAGAGGATGCTCTGGCGGCTCAGGTAACGGCGCAGCTTTCTGGCCACCTCCTTGAGGCCCAGATCGATCTCGACTAGGATCTCTGGAACATCGGCAACGGCATCTTTGCTCTCTGAAGTGAAGGGGATATTTGTAGACGCGACATGAATCAGCAGCACTGCCGGGCCGACAGGAACACCGCTTCCTGTAGGCTGGCTCAATGAGTAGTTCTTCCAGGAGACGCTCTCCACAGCATGAGTCATGGCGCAGGCTCCTTGCTGATAGACGAGGGGGACTCTATTGGCAAATCGCAAGAGCTCGATTCTGCTCTCCTTTTCGAGCTCTCCGCCATATCCCAGTCCCACCTCGACCAGGAAGGGGTTGCCTGAGTAGACAGATACAGGTCGTACCGTGGTCGCTATGAAGTCCAGCCGAAACTCCTTTTCGAGGCCGGCCTTGATCAGTTCCTCGCCGATAGGTGAGAGGCAGTCGACCGGTGGAGACTTGACCTTGATCTGCTTGAAGGCGGCATGAAGCTTCTTGGCAGCCTCATGGTCCAGGTCTGCAGGCGGCACATCAGGATCTAGCCCTGCCAGGCTGCATAGCTCCTGGGCAGATATGGCTCCGATGGAGGAGAATGTCTCCTTTAAAAAGACGCGCAGCTTCTTCTTGTCAGTGTAGCGGAGCCGCTTGATCAGCTCACCCAGCTCAATTCCTGCTGGATGTGGGGATATGGCGTAGGCCTTCTTCGGCAGGCTCTCTGTAGCCCTTTCGAAGACCTCCACGTTTCCTTCCGGCTCCACCAAAGTCAGGCGGGCATGGGGGTTGACGATGGCCGTGCTCTTCAGTGAGCCGTAAACCGACTGGCGGCGGCTTCTAACATATGAGCCCTCCATCTCAAGTTCGATTCGCGTGCCTCTGGGCCTCTCCCAGTCCATATCCTCCGACTTGAGAACCTCCGGCTCGTTCTTGGCTGTGTTGATGAGCAGCTCGCAGTAGCGGGCAGGCCGTGTGGGCGCGATCTTGGAGATGACGCGGGTGGGCTTGCCGCTGGTGAGCTGAGTGTAGAGGACAGCTGCGGATATGCCGATGCCCTGTTGGCCGCGGCTCTGTCGCAGAGTGTGAAAACGAGATCCATAGAGCAGCTTGGCAAAGACGCGGGGTATCTCCTCAGGCACAATGCCTGGGCCGTTGTCCTCTATAATTACCTGATAGTACTCGCCGCTCTTCTTTATCTGCACAAAGATGTCCGGCAGTATTCCTGCGTCCTCGCAGGCGTCCAGGGAGTTGTCCACCGCCTCCTTGACGCAGGTGATCAGAGCGCGTGGAGCAGAATCGAATCCCAGGATCTGACGGTTCTTTTCAAAGAATTCAGCTACTGATATGGCCTTTTGGTGTTTGGCCAGCTCTTCGGCAATTTCCATAAAAAGAGAATTGGGGCTACAGTTCAGCCCCGACAACTGTTTGGGTGGCGGTTACGTTATCGATCTCTCGGATGACGTCCACCAGCTTGTTGAGCATGCTCAGGCCTTCGACCTCGATGATGACCACAAAGTCGAATTCGCCGAAGACATGGTAGACATCCTTGATGCCATCTATCTCCTGCAAGGCATTGTAGACGGTCTTCTCCTGTCCCGGCACCACCTTTACCATCGTTACTCCGATTACCATTTTGATTCACCCATTCTATATCGCTTCTGCACATTATATATAACTTTTCAGCTCTTCTTTCCGATGTTGATGGTTTCTACCTCATCATCGCTCTCAGACTCTGGCCAGGCCGATAGGGACTCGCTCTTTTTTGGCTTGCTTTTTCGAGGGGCCGGTACCTCACCACTCACTCTCTCAGCGGCGGATTTTTCTTCGCTCCTGGCAGGATTCTTCTCAGTGGACTTGACCTCTGGCTCAGAGATTCCCTTGGATAGATCTGACTTCAGAGAGGTGAGCGCGCGAAGTACCATCTGCCTGAAGTGATCGATGTCTGTGTGATAATGCTGGACAGCTCTCTCAGCGTCCTGCGCTGGATTGGATGCGGCTGTAGCAGGAACGTTGTCTGCTGTGGCAAAGTCCCCAGATAGTGCCGCTGGTTTTACATTCGCTAGTTCCCTCAGCCTCTCTAGGGTTCGCCTGGCTGTGTCCATTATCCACTGATTTCGGGTTGCTTCGTCCACTTTTTGGATTGATTCGGCTCTCAGAGATATGATGATATTGCCGTCATCTGTCTGGTAGAGGTTGGGCTTGCCGACCACTGCTACGAAGGAGGGTGCATCCATTGAAGCCAGAAGCTGGGCCGCCTCGGGCTGGTATTGACCGGCATAAATGAGGATGCTTCCTGTGGGATCTACAACTCTGCCCCTCCAGTATTCTGTGTCTCCTCCGATATCATCCTTCTCAGTGAGGGTGCCGACCACGAAGACGCGATTGCATTTCGCGCCTGTGGGAGTGAGCAGATAGGATGGAGCATACTGGTTCTGTTCTTGACCATCGCGGAAAGAGTAATTAGAGCTCTTCAGCTCCTCTGCGAAGACCCTCTTGGCCACCTCTCTAGAAAATCCTGCCATTCCTGCCATTTCAGACCACCTCTGTGGCGGCTAGAAGCTCGTCTACGTCTGACGTCAATACCGGTGCAAGCTCGCTGATGCTCTCTACCAGGAGGTAGCGGTCAACCCTCGGCCCGGTGATGGAGTAGTATCTTCCCACGAGCTTGCCCTCGATGACCGAGCGCACAATCTCATGATCGAGCGCCTCCATAGCCATCTGCTTAGCCTCATCTAGTGTGAGGTCTACCAGCCTCTCAGTGGTCTCCCGGTTGATGAGCACATCCTGCACCCGATGGCCATCGTCGAGCACTGCTTTGATGCGCAGATCATATGTGCCGTCCACCTTGCCGTGATCGCTGCAGACTCCCTTGGTCAGCGATCTCTTGCAGACGGGGCAGCGCTTGATGAGCCCTGAGCCCTTCTGGACATCCACCAGGGCGCCTGAGAACTCTGCAGCAACTGAGCCGATCTCTATGTCGATATCAAGAGGCTCAATCTGGCTGGTGCGGTTCAGTTTCACTGAGAACCGACCCTGAAACTCGTCGGTAACCAGGTTTTTGAGAGAATAGCTCTTGCCCTCCACCAGGTCAGGCAGGTCTGCCTTGACCCACTTGACGAATTTTATAGTGCCAGTCTCGTCTCCGATAAGCCCTGACTGGGAGATGGATTCGCTGTTTATTTCCCACAGTTGCGATACCTTGACAGTCAGATCCACCCACTGGCCTGGCTCATTGATATCAACAACCTTCGTGGGCCGGGCGGCCTTGCTGGCGGGCTTTGCCTCTACCTCGGTGTCAAGTGGCTCAATCTGGCTGGTGCGGTTCAGCTTCACTGAATAGCGGCCCTGAAACTCATCCGTGACAACTCCCTTTAAAAGGTAGCTTTTTCCAAGCTCAAGGTTTGGCAGCTCTGACTTGGCCCACTTCACAAACTTCATGGACCCTGTGCTGTCGCCCACAAGTCCCGTTTGAGAGATGGCTGCGGAAGCAGGCTCCCAGAGGTCGAGGACCTTGACCTCCAGGTCCACCCATCGCCCGGTCTCTTTGATCTCTCCTACCTTGACCTTCTCAGAGCTTGCCCTGGCCTGGGGCATGATGCCGTGCTCCTTTAAGAAGTAGTTCAAAACAGATCTTCTTGCCTCGCCTTCGGGCACACGGAAATCTGTAATAAGCTTCTTCAAGCGAGACTCGATATCAACATCTTCGACAGTGATCTTCTGATCCCTGAGACGGGCCTGTATCTGATCAACCAGTTCTTTCATAACAATCCGCCCCCTGTTTTTTCTTGAGAGGTGGTAGTAACTGGGCCTCTGGAGTATTTAAATTAGATCTGTGCGGAGCGAAAGTAATCTATTCCATGTGATGCTGAATTGATCCCACAATGCAGATCACTACCTGGTTTGGCAAGGTCGAACTGGAGAGCGGAGCCGTCATCACTGCGCAGGATAACGGAATGATCACTACACCTTCTCCAGAGCATGCCCGCTTCTATCCCATTCCTCAGCCGGACCTGAGGGCTCTAGCTATGGCTGAGGGGCTCTTTGCTGATTACCGGGAGTACAACGAGAAGCTGCGAGAGTGTGCCATCGCTCTGGTCGAGAGGAAGCTCAGAGAAGCCGCTACAGCAGAAGAGGATCTTCTCATGGCGATGGAGGCCCTGGACGGCATGTCTCAGGCAATCAATCTGCTCGACGAGAGGTTGTACGAGTGGTCCCGGTTGCACAGCCAGAAGATAGTGCATGGCCGGGATCTGGCAGAAGGGCTCACGGGCGACGAAACTATGGGCCGTCTGGCGACGGCAATTCTAGGCCTGCGGGAATCGAGGAAATCTCTGGAGTCCGAGGTCTCCTCAACGGTCGAATCCCTAGCTCCCAATCTCTCCAATCTGGCGGGGCCGATCCTTGCAGCGAGGCTCATCTCTCGAGCGGGAGGGCTCGCTCGACTTGCAGCTATGCCTTCCAGCCGCGTGCAGGTCATGGGCGCCGAGAAGTCTCTCTTCAAGCACCTTCGGGGAAATGCCCCTTCGCCCAAACACGGCATCATCTATCGGCATCCTGCGGTGATCAGTTCGCCCCGAAGGATACGGGGCAAGACTGCCCGTGTTCTGGCGGCAAAGCTTTCGATCGCCGCCCGCCTGGACTTCAACGGAGCAGGTCTCTCTGCAGATTTGCAGGCATCATTAGAGGCCCGTCTGAAGCATATCAAACAGACTGGTCGGATCAATCCGAGGGCAAAGGGATAAGGATCAGATTTATATCAGTGCCCTGCAATTTAAGCAATGAGGTTGTGGTGGGCAGATGAGTAGGCATTTGGGCTTTTTGGCGCTTTCATTGTTGATCATATCGACATTCATGATTGCTGGCACTGATGTGATAATCTCCGTGGCGGAAGGCAGCACGCCCCAAAACCTAACCGAGCACTCCTGGATCTACAATCAGGGAACCATTGACGACATGCGCATCTATCAGTCTGAAGCTGGCTACCACGGCCAGAAGCTGGTCACGGGAACAAGGGGCACAGGCACAGTCTCCCGGTCAATTGATGCTTCGGTCTATGGCGGCTTTGAGGATGGCTTCAATGAGATCTCGGCCAACGAATGGGGTGTCTTCCAGAACCGTCCAGCCGTTTATTCGCCGCCCATAACCAAGAGCGAGCTGAGAAACGCCCTGTGCGCCAAGAACTATGAGGTCGGCTCAGTCTACTCTGAGAGCTATACCGGCCTGGTTGAACTGATCAAGGATACGACGGTCATCCAGACGGGCGACATTACTAACGGCACTTTTAACAGCAATGATGGCTACAAATCCGTCTACAACATCCATTCAGAGGTAGAGGGGACTGCTAAGGTAGGCGCACGAGTGCAGAAGAGTTCAAGCTCAGTGCCCATCTACGTCATGAACGGGGTCTATTCCGGATATACTAATATGAGGATGTCACTGGAGACGGGCAACGCATCCGTAATGGCCCTGCCGTGCCCGTGAGGGCATTACAAGATGTAAAAAAAGTGAAAGAAGAGTGGTGGCTGAGGGGAACGATAGGAATTGAGCATGATTTACATGCTCTTTCTTATGTCATCCGGGAAATCACAATTTATCTCCGCGACTTTGCAGTCGCTGTTCTCTCTCCTGCCAATCTGGCAGATAGGCAAACATAAAGCTTTTAAAGACTCTTCCGTGATTTGGCGCTATGATGTGGAGAATCTCATGAACGATGACAAATTCACCTAGATCTTTAGGCAATTCAAGCAACTCAGTATTCAGAGTGATTCTCCCTGATGTGGAGATAGATGCCCATTTGCGAGACATTTGGCGCACATGAATCTGGGGGACCTTCACTCCCACTCTTGCAGCCCAACTGCGCACAGCCCATTTCAGTTCCTCTGTGTCTTGCCATGCATCAATCTCGGACTTATCACAGGCATTATCCTTGTTCATGACCGTCGCAACCTCAATATGGAATCTGTTACCTCAATCATCTTCGAGGTGCCTACAAGAGATCGAATTGGCTTGTATAATTTAGCCCGAAGCTTGCGTTCTTGGGTCTCATCCCATTCATAGTCAGGGAAGTCCTTGAAAATAGCATCCAGATCTTCTGCTTGCTTGGTACTGAATTTGTCTGTATATGGCTTGAGAGACGTGAAAATGGCAAACGCATTTTCATTCAGACCTAACCTCTTGCGTTCCTCGTCAGAATTGATGTATTGCTGGGCAAGCTCCTCGAAGCGAGCCAGAGTTTCCTGGGTCTCAATCTGCCTGTCTTCGTAAGCTTGGGCAAGTGCTTCTGCCCTTTCTCCAATTAGTCGTGGGATCGGATTTGTTGGTCCATCCTTCCGGGCAATAATCGCTATAATCTTACGCAAATTCAGGATCTTGGTTCTATCTGATGTTCCGCTGCGTTTGATTGCTGCCAGCTCATTAGGTCCAAGATGATGGATCGCTCCGGGCGGCTCTATACCGCCTCCCGTGGTCTTCTGCTGTAGCAGCTCTCTGGTCTTGGCTGTAAGCTCCTTGTCCACGTAAATGTCGCTATATGCATTACGTACAAGCCCATATAGTCTTGCGAGGTTCTGATAGTCGTCGATAAAGGGCCGCAGGAACGCATCTGGTGATAATATGTCGTAGATGTTCTGGACTTGCTTGAAGAACTTGAAGAAAGCCTCTCGCGTCTCCTTATCTGCGAAGTGCTCGATGGCTTTCTCCTTCGATTTATCGTCCCAACCTTCTGCCAAAGAAAGATATGGCTTGGCAACGTCCTGAATATAGGCTGCAAAGAGCACCTTCAATGTATCAATATTCTTAATGATGGAGGCTACAACATCCGAGTCGAACGCAAGAGCTTTCTCCAGCTTTTCAAAGATGCCCACGAAATCCAGGACGAAGCCGCAGGGCTTGAGGAGCCCGTCATCGTCCTCGTAGGGCCGGTTCACCCTGGCAATGGCCTGGAGCAGGACATGGTCACGCATGGGCTTGTCCAGGTACATGCAATAGAGAATCGGAGCATCAAACCCGGTTAGAAGCTTCTGGGTTACGATGAGGATCTTGGGGAGAGCTCCTTTCTTGAGGAAGTCCTTGCGGATTTGCTTCTCTTCATCTTCGCTGAGGTAGTATTCCTTCATGTCGAGATCATCATTGTGATATGGTGAGTAGACGACCTTGGAATATTCAGGCGGCAGGTATTTGTCCAGCTCCTTTTTGTAGGTGGCGCAGGCTGGACGGTCTACAGCCACCAGGAATGCCTTGAAGCCCATAGGCTCCACGTTTTCTTGAAAATGCTGGGCAACGTACTTGGCCACCTTTTCCACTCTTGATGGAGCCTTCAGCATCTCTTTGAGTTCCACAGCTCTGTCCAGAATTGCATTCAGCTCTTCGATGTCGCTTACTCCTTGGGCATCGGCCAGGTTCAGAAATTCCTTCTCCAGGATTTCGCTATCGACCAAGAGGTCAGAAGGAGCAAGTGCATAGTTCAACTGGACAGTGGTCCCATCTTCAATGGACTCGGCGATGGAGTATTTGTCCAGATAGCCCCGCTCGTCGTCCATGCCAAAGACTTTGAAGGTGCCTTTGCCCCGGGAGATGTTATCGATGGGAGTTCCTGTAAATCCAATGTAACTGGCGTTGGGCAGAGCTGCCATGAGATAGTTGCCCAGATCCCCGCCCGTGGTCCGATGAGCCTCATCAACCAGCACAACGACATCCTTTCGAGTATTGATGTCAGGAGGAATGTCGTCAAACTTGTGGATCATGGTGACGACAAGACCGCGGTAGTCTGAGCCAAGTATCCTTTGAAGCTCGCGCCTGGAGCCTGCCACCTGGACATTGGCAATTCCATAGCCTGTGATATTCTTGAATAGCTGGCTCTCAAGTTCAGTCCGATCCACGATCATCAGCACCGTGGGCTTCTCTGCTCCCCGAACCTCTCGGAGCAACTTGGAGGCTATGGTGATCATGGTAAGGGTCTTGCCGCTTCCCTGAGTGTGCCAGATCAATCCTCTTCTCTTTTGGGGATCGTACGCTCGATTGATCACCTTCTCCACAGCACGGGTTTGGTGCTGGCGGAGTATTATTTTGATCAGGTCATCATCCTTTGTGAGGAAGACGATGTAATCGCGGAGGAGCTTGAGGAACCTTTGCCTATCGAAAAAGGTCTTGATGGTATTTTCGTAGTCGCCGCGGAATATGTCTTTCCAATTGAAGACATTCTTTCTGGCCGTGGACCAGGTGACGCCGTAGAAGAACTTTATCAGCTCTGTTACCTCGAAGACCTGAGGTGCGATGAGCATCTCAGGGGTTTCCTTGTGGTAACGCCTGATCTGGGTCATTCCATCGGCCAGGCCGTCTTTCTTCTCTGCTGCCTTGGTCTCAGCTATTGCTATTGGAAATCCGTTAATTAAAAAGACCACATCAGCCCTGTTAGAAAAGGCAATGCCTCTGTGTTTCCATTCATCGGTGACCTGAAATATGTTGTTCTCCGGATTATCGAAGTCGATCAGGCGGACGTTACGCTCCCGGTTTTCTTCGGGGACGAAGATGGACTGCTCGCCTCTGAGCCATGAAAGAGCATCCCGGTTGCCTTCGATGCTGGGCCGGAGCAGGTTTAGCCTGCGGAGGATATCCTTGGCTCGATCTGAATCCACTATGCTGGGATTTAGACGCTGGAGCTGAGAGAGCAGCACATCAGAAAAGTACAGGCCGGTGTCTCCGCCCCGAAGACGCATAGCAAAAGAAGGATTGACATACTCCCATCCGATTTCCTGGGAGTACTTCAGCATGGGTTTCTGGACGGAGGAACGCTCACTCATGGGATCGCCTGCATTTAAGGCTCTCACAGATCTGAGCAATAATTAATGTATCGGCTAAAGATCCAATTTTGCCGCCGCTCAGCTCGAAGGCACATGTACATCAGGCACCAGCAGCATGGGTGGGAAGAATCGAAGGAGGGCGGATGGGGGGTTAGCCTAGAACTCCACTACTTCTAAAAAGTCAACTCTTCGAAAATCCCTATCGAAGGTTGCGATCTTAATAATCTCGTTGCGAAAGCAGGTCGAAGCTATTAGTGCGTCATATGGCAGAAGCCTGTATTTTAGCATGGTCTCCCGCCAATGGTTCATATCATCATTGACTGGCACGAGGGAAATGCACCTTGCATCAATGAAGCGGAATACTGCTCGTTCTCAAATGGCGTGTAGCCGTTATCAACGATGAACCTCTTGAATGAGGCATGGTTTTTCGTTTTATAACGCTCTTCGCACAGATTCCGAACCGATACAAAAATCAGCTCATTGATGACCGTAGATGATGTGACGAGTTTATGATTCTGATCTATAAATCTCCTGGCTGAGTCTGAAAATTTTGTGTCGAAGAAGGCATTATAAAATACATTAGTATCGATAAATATCACAGGTAGACCTCGCCCTCAAGTTCTTCGAGCCTCTCTGCAGATGCCTTGCCAAACATGCCGTAGTATTTCGAAAGATCTACCTTTTCAATTCTGATCTTGAGTTTGGTGCCTTCTTCTAGCTTTACATTTTCCATCGGTTTGAAGACTCCGCCTTCATATACACATTCAATGATCTCACTGGCACTCATGCTCAAATCACCTTCTTCGTGTAGAATCTATGTATTTCAACTCCTTGCTATTCAATCTTCTCCTCTGAAAATCGCTCCTTCAAGATCCCTGTGCATGCTGCAAGCCTTCCGCTCATCAGCTCCTCAAGCATGGCCCGGAAAAGCTCATCGTGCAGGCGAGCCTCGTGATCGAGGGGAGTTGTCTGGTGTCAAAGGATTGAGCGCATCTCGTCTGCATCCAGAATCTTGACAGGATTTGGGCATCTGAATCGTCCGCAGCTCCTCCCCGGATCGTTGCAAGGCAGCTTGAAATCGAGGAGATACAGATCTGTTGTCAAAAAATAGTTATCTCCATTGTCTTCGAAAAAGGAACTATACGCCAAAATATGGGCTAGATGCTCTTTATCAGTGATATTGAACGATCTCTTATCAAAATTCTCCAGGCAAATATTGCAGACTTTGAACTGTTCTGATGACACCGCAAAGCTTGTCTCAAGCTCCGAGCAGATATTGCCTATGCCGAGAAGGTCATTCATTCGTTCCTCGGAAATGCACACCAGCATGATTTCGCCAAGAACCGACACAGGCACAATGATTTCATGCCCAGCATTCTTTATCCGTCTCAGCAAAGTCCTGATCCGCAGGTCATCTACTGAATCGAATAACACACCTGCATCCAGGAATACTCTCATAAAAGCTAATCCATTGATGCCAGAATCTTCATCAAGTGTTCTTTGCAGGCTTTGGATTGCACTTCTGCCTGTTCTTCTGTTATTACTTTTATTATGACGCCTTTAGAGCTAACTAGTCCTCCGTAAGGCATCTGCCTTGCGGTCTCCCTATTGTATTTCTTTCCAAGAACGCTCAAGGGATCTGGCTTGTCCATGATCATTGCACTGCTCCATAGGTACATGCTAGCGTTTTGCTTAAATACTTTTGCAGTGAGGGATTAGGGCGTTCCGGCAGCTTTTTCAGTTTGAATCCCGTCCACAAGCGCCCCCGCCGCCAGCCTTCCGCTCATCAGCTCCTCAAGCATGGCCCGGAAAAGCTCCTCGTGCAGGTGGGCCTCGTGATCCAATCCTGGTGGTCTTGGAGGGGGAAAAGTAATGTGCTAAGAGTCTCCGATTCTCTCCTGAATAAAATCAAGCGTATCTTCTGGCGATACGTCGTTTTCCAGACTCTCTTTCAATAGGAGGCGGTATCTGGATGGGTCGACCTTTCCTGAAATCAGCAAACTCCTTGAATTCATGAAAGCTTGGATAAATTCATCACGGGAGACAGGGATTATTCGATAGAAGCTAAAAATTTTATCAATTTCTCTCTCATAGCTCGGGCCAGGAATGACATTGAACGCTTTTGATAGAGATATTAGAAATAATGTAACATATTTTGCATCTAAATTCGTTATTCCGGTAATTATATCAATAGTCTTTAGCATATAATTCATTGAATCTGTAGAAATCTTCCGAAATGCCATTATTCGAATAGCTTCGGCCTTATCGATTGGGCCCAATTTCTTGGTGGGAGTACTATCTGATATTTTCCTTAATTTTTGCGCGGTTTCTTTCGCTCGATTGACATCGATATAAATTGCTGCATCCAAATATATATCTTCATTTTTTGCGGCAAGTTTAATGGATCCGATTAAAAGGACAAAGAGCAAGAAACCGAGCAATGCCATCATGAAGACAAAAGACTTATTCCAAGTCCAATCAACTGTGAAGGCAGCCAGCAATCCGACCACAAGGGATAAAGCTGCCTCTCCGTAATTATTTGATTTATAGTACACTAAAGCAGATATAAAAATAATTAATATTATTATGAGTCCTTGTAAAACCTCAATAAAAAACAATGAAACATAAGCAACTATGGCTGCCAGTATTAAGCCGATAACCACAACTGCTGGTGCTAATTGGTAGGCGGCATTGAGCGCATTTTTGAGGGCCTTTAAAGCTTCATTAAAGCTGTTGGATTTTGCAGTCAAATACTCACCTCAGGCGTTTCTACAATTCCTCTGGACGACAATTGGCCGCTCATCAGTTCCTCCAGCATGGCCCGGAACAGTTCATCTAAAAGCAAGGATTCTTGCTCAATCGTAGTGATCTTTAAGTCGCAAGCAACTAATACAGACGAAATCGCTTTTTGTTCCCCCATATTCGGAACAGGAATCTTTAACATTTTTAATTTTATTGCGGGTAAATGGGCAATTGTGGTCTTTGTTCCTGATACTCCGTAAGTATTGCGAATGATAAATGCCATCATGAAATAATATTGAAAATATTCCTGCATAATTAAATTATTTTTGGGCCTTAGTCTATGGATCGCTTTTTGATAGCAGCACCCCTTCATCTCATTGTGCCAGATAGCAGTGCGTCCGATTTCTCCGCCTTCGCACACAAGCACGTCACCATATCTTAGCTCAAACTTTTCTGCTTCTGCATTCGAGAAATCCATTTCATACAAATCCGAGAGATCGATCTTTCCCCACCGAACATTTGCGTTTCTGAGATACGGGCGTGGAGATATCCCTGCTCGGGATTTGCTTGAGAGCATTTTGCCCAATTGAACATGGAATACTTCACCTAGCTTGACAATTTCCCAGCTCTCCGGCATCTCCCCGATCTCCGTCATCTTCGTCGCCTCGCCCCTGGTGCCATGCGTGAAGAGGTGCTCCATCAGTGCCGCCTTGCGCTCCCGCTCCAGCGCCAGCTCCCGCAGCCGGGCCTCCCGCGCCGCCTGGACCGCGCGCAGGGCACGGGCGATGGCGCGCTGTTCGGGGAGAGGGGGAACGAGCAGAGTATAGTTTTCTAAATCTTGTTTCAAAATGCTAGGAAGCGTCGTCTTTGCATGCTGGCCTGATAACGGATTTCCTTGTAAGTAGTAATACAAATAGTGGTAATCAAGTTTTTCATTTTTCCAATTTAAAAAAAAGGTTGTGTCAGAAGGCCAACATGGCTGTTCCTGTAACCATGCAAAACCTGCAGTTCCTTTTCTGCCAATAACAATTGTTGGAAAATCTGTAAGAGCTTTTGAAGTATTCCCATAAACTCCACCAGAGCCGATTACTGGGATATTTCCGGCTTCTTTTGGTCTGGCTTTGCCATATTTTACCTCAGCTGCATCTACTAACCTTAACTCCCATTGTGTAGGGAATACAAAATGTTAATATCAATGCGCTTGCATTGTCTTTAAACAATAAA
>CAZFFD010000045.1:0-22186 GCA_964518035.1 uncultured Methanotrichaceae archaeon
TCGGATTGCTGCCTGAATTTATAATGATTTAGACGGCATGGCTGAATAGTTACAATAACATTTCGTTATTTGAGATCCAGTATTCGCGCCACGAGCCCCTTGCCCTCCTTTGAGGAGAAGAGAGGTATCTGCCAATCGGCTGCAACCTGGCCGTCCTGGCGATAGACCATTACGCCCCGCCTCTCCCATGCTGGGGTCCTGGCCAGATTTATGCCCTTTTGGAAGACCAGCTCATGGATCTCAGATTCGCCGAGGCCGCGAAGCTTCTCCATAGCCTGCGTCGCGCTGAGTCCATCCTCTCGCAGCATGTAAAAGCCATAGGAAAAGACATGATTTCTCCAGGCCTCATCCTGGCGCTCATCGAGGTATTCCCAGATCTCAGAGCGGCAGAGAGGGATGGTGCGACAGTCCATGGTGACGAGCCTGCCTAGATCTAAAGAGAGAGCGGCAGAGAGAAAGCCTGCTATCAGTGAATCGATCTTCTCAACCCTTCCGGCAAGGGGAAGCTCCAAGAAGATGAGGCTGATCTCATCAGAGAACGTGAATCCGAGAGCAGGAGAGAGCCCAGAATCTAAAAAGATGCTCTGCACTGCGTCCACCATCGATCGAGCAAAGTCGATGTCATAGGGCTTCTTGCTTGCTTCAAGTATCTTCTTAAAGCCCCGGCCATCGGCCCGGACGGCCAGTGGTGCTCGTGCAAAGAGGCTGGAATAAATCTCCCAGCTACTAGACTTTGCGCTCTTCCTTTGCATTTCTGGTCAGGTGCCGGATGATGATGATGTCGCCCACTGCGGTAACCCAGCGGTAGGGTATTATGATGCCCTTGCCTTTCTGATCAATTAGCTCCCTGTTCAAGTCACCGAGAGCCAGTCCACTCACCACGCCGTTCTCAGGATCAAGGACGGCATCGTCCACTCTACCCACAAAGATGCCCTTCTGAGTATAGACATCCTGGTCCAGGAGCGATGTGATCTCGACATTCATTTGGAATCATCTAATAAAAGTTGTGTATTGGATATTAACTTTGCTCTGGATAATTCGGATCGTATCCATGATAGTTATTCCAGGGATCATAACTGGAATTGCCGTCAGCGATAAGGCTATAGATGCTGTTTCCTGCATAGTACCCCGTAGAGAATCCGGTGGCATAATGGCTGAGATTGTTCAGCTTGGTCTGACCATATGCGATGCCGCTATCACCATATCCCAAATTGAAATGAGAAGTATAATAGTCATCAGGATACTCCAGCGTCCCATTACTTGCTGAAAAACCCCTTGGCGTCCCACCCCACCCCCAGAGACTGCCGGATGCTGTTTGGTGGGCTGCAGATGAATTTGATGCAGATGCTTCAGGCAACGGAGACTGAGAAACTTGTTGAGTGCCTGAGCTTGAACTCGAGTTGCCCTCATACTGCCACACAACTGACTCTCCAGTGAGGCAGACAATGAGGCAAGATATCATGGCAATGACCGCCAAGCCTAGATATGTCTTTTTCCTGCAGGTCATTTCCGATCGCATGATAGGCCTGGCCTACCTAAGAGCATATAAGCATATGGTAATCGTACTTCGAATCATGTTTCAGCACCTTCTACAGCCAACTGCAAAAGCATTATATTCAACTCCTTCAAATCCCGTCAAAGGGGTGAACGAAAAGATGATGGTGGTTGGTATCTGTGGCAGTCCCCGCAAAGCCGGGAATACGGAGTTCCTCTTGAACGAGGCCCTGGCCGCGGCCTTGGAGAGGGGCTTTGATACTGAGAGAATTCTTCTATCCGAGATGAAGATAGATTTCTGTAACGACTGCGGCGGCTGCAGCAAGGGAAAGGCGTGTCCCAAAGAGGATGACATGTCGCATATCCTCCAGGTTCTTGAGAGGGCTGACGGCATCATCGTCGCCTCGCCGGTGTATTTCGGCAGCGTAACTGCGCAGCTCAAGGCACTCTTTGACCGAACCATACCTCTGCGCCGGCAGGGATTTCGTCTCAAGGATAAGGCAGGATGCGCCATCAGCGTGGGCGGATCGAGAAACGGAGGCCAGGAGAAGACCCTGGAGACAGTACACGCCTGGATGCACATCCACGGCATGATCGTCGTTGGAGATGACTCTCATTTCGGCGGCATAGCCGTGCGGCCCGCGACAGAGGACCGAATCGGCAGGAAGACCGTTGTCGCAAGCGCCAACAAGCTGTGCGATCTTCTGGAGAGAACTGAAAAGAAGAAGAGCTGCTGGGGCGGGGATTGAGGCAGAAATACCTGGGTGAAAAGGGACTTGTTGTCCTCATAGCATTTCTAAGTGCCTTCGTCCCATTATCTACCGACCTCTACCTTCCGGCTCTGCCTGGCATGGCCGAGCATTTTCATGCGTCTTCCGATCTCGTTAACCTCACTCTGATCCTGTTTTTTGTATTCTTTGCGGCAGGGAACCTTTTCTGGGGGCCGCAGAGCGATAAATATGGCAGGAGGTCAGTTCTGATCGTCAGCCTGTCTATTTATTCCCTGGCCGGGTTTTTGTGTGCGGGCTCAGAGGACATCTACTACCTGATAGTCTTTCGAATCATGCAGGCGATAGGAGGAAGCGGCGCTTTTTCCGTGGCTACAGCTATCATCAAGGATGTTTACGATAGCAAAAACAGAGAGAAGATTTTAGCTTTGGTCCAATCGATGGTGCTCATATCTCCGATGGCCGCTCCGGTTTTAGGAGCGTTCCTGCTTGGTTTTACGAGCTGGAGAGGAGTGTTTTTAATCTTAGGGGGCATAGGATTGATTGTCCTGGCCCTCGCCATAGCTTTAGAGGAGACACTGGTTAATCGCTATACAGGAACCGCGCGGCAGGCCTGGGGAAGGCTAATGGCTGTCGCAAAAAATCCGGGGTTCACCACGCTGCTCGCGATCTTCTCTCTTCTGAGCGTCTCCAGCCTTGCGTTCATTGCATCATCCTCATATATTTACATCAACGGTTTCGGCCTGAGCGAGCAGGTTTACAGCTACTATTTTGCCTTCAATGCCCTCGGAATGATCTCCGGGCCCATGCTTTACCTTCGACTTGCCAGGCACTTCCCCCGCCGGTCGATCATAACAGCTTGTTTCGCTGCAATCGCATCCAGCGGCATTCTCATTGCGCTCTTTGGAGGCAGGAGCCCTCATCTGTTCGCTATTGTACTTCTCCCGGCCACGATCATGAGCAGCTGCGTGCGCACGCCAGGGTCAAACTTGATGTTAGAGCAGCAGGAGGAGGACACAGGCTCGGCTGCCGCTCTCATGAGCTGCTTTGGCATCCTTCTGGGCAGTGTTGGCATGACCATCATCTCCTATCCCTGGAGCGACACCATCCGGGTCCTGGGAGCCATGAACATCCTCACCGGGGTAACCTGTCTCATCCTATGGCTGCTCTTGTCCAACAAGCCGTTCATAAAGCAGATTCCTGAATCGAGGTTCAAGTCTTGATGATTTCCAGGATCAAAATGAATTGAATGAATTGCCCTTTCTCGGGTCCAACAGATCCCTGATGCCATCACCAACCAGCATAAAACCTGTTACGCATACGACAATAACTGCAGAAGGCACCAGCACTAGATGAGGATGACCGGGGAAGGCTGAAAATCCGTTCTTGATCATCATCCCCAGCTCCGGCGTTCCTGCCTCAACACCCAACCCGATGAAGCTCAATCCGCTGACGCTGAGAAGCAAACCGCCCAATCCAAGGGTGATCATTGGTATCAAAGGGGCAATGGAATTAGGCAGTATGTGTTTTCTCATGATATAACTCTCACTCACACCCAAAGCGCGAGCGCTTTCAACGAAACCCTTCTCTTTAATTGAGATCACAGTACTTCTTATGATCCGGGCGTACTTCGACCAACCAACAATGGAAAGCGCAAGTACCATATTCGGTATCCCAGGGCCCAGAGTTCCAACCAATACGAGAGCGAGTACTATATCTGGAAAGACAAGCTCAAAGTCGATGATTCTGCAGATCAGCCGATCAGAGGTGCCCCCGAAATATCCTGCTATGAGCCCGAGAGTTGTTCCCAGAGTCACCCTTGCAAAAAGAACCATTGCGGCAATAATAAGAGAGAGCCTCAGCCCGTAGACAAGCATGCTGAGAAGACATCTGCCCATATAATCCGTTCCCAGAGGATATTCCGCAGTCCAAGAAGCAATCCTGTTTTTCAGATCTATCGCCCCTGGATCATGAGGAGCGATCAGAGGTGCCAAAAGGGCAATGAGCAATACAATTCCAATGATGGCAGAACCCATAAGTATCTTCTTGTTGCCCCGAATATTTTCTTTTAAGATATCGAGGTCTCGATGGGACATGCTATAAAACACCTTCTGGTTTAATTCTTGGATCGATGTAGATATAGAGCAGATCAACAACAATATTTATGCAGATGAAGATCACGCCGATTATTAATACGCAGGCCTGGACCATTGGAATGTCACCTGATTGTACGGAATCCACCAGGAGCTGGCCTATGCCCGGCCAGGCAAATATATTCTCAACAATGATCGCTCCACTGAAGAGACCTCCCAGCTCCAGTCCGAGATAGGTAACAAGAGGTGGAAGCGAATTCCTGAATATATGCTTGATAAGTATATGTCCTTCCCTGAGGCCCTTCGCTCTGGCTGCCAAAACATAGTCCTGTCTCATCTCCTCAAGAATATCACTGCGAGTCATGCGCATCAGCATCGCGACTCCTCCGAGTGAAAGTGATGCCGATGGCATGAGCATTGACTGCAATCCACTTCGTCCGGCCACGGGAAGCAAATGCAGTCCGACGGCAAATACGAGGATGAAGACAAATGCAGTGACATATCCAGGCACTGAGATTCCCAGAATGGCCAAGTAGCTGAGCAGATTATCGATATTGGAATCTTCTTTCCAGGCAGCTAGAAGACCTAAGGAGAGCCCAAAAAAGACAACTATCAGCATAGAGATGATAACAAGCTCAGTTGTGGCCTGGAAAGATTCGCTGAGAATGGTTGCAGCTGGCCTTCTCGTGACATAGGAGTAACCCAGATCGCCATGCAATACTCCATTCGCCCAGTTTAAGTATAGCCGATAAGGGGGTGCGTCCAACTCCATTTCCTTCTTAAGCTCTTCCACAATTTCCCGGGACGATGGAAGCTCCCCGTTCATCCTTGCCTGAAGGATCCTCTCCGCGGGATCTCCTGGGTAGAGATAGAGAAGGGCGAAAACAAATACAGTAAGTATGGATAAGGTCAGAACCGCAGCCAACAGTCGCCTGAAGAAGAGCTTCCACATACCCTATCTCTGACCATTTGCCTGAAACATGTGCCTTTCCATCATCCCATTCTTATCAAGATGATACAGAGGCGAACCATCACATACAGTGATTGATAATTTCCGCCATCAACTGCATAGAGATTCGCCCTTGCATTTGTTTACTCCTTATATGCATTCTCCAGATGATGTTGCCCAATCAGGCTCAACTCATAGCCCTTCACATTTGAGCGTGTCGCGGAAATCCCGGTATAGTAGCTCAGGTACACCACAGGAACATCCTGGAGGATCCTCTCTTGAAGCTGGTCGTAGATCTTCTTCCTCGCTTCGAGGTCCATCGTCTCCCTTCCCTCTTGGATCAGACTGGCCACGTCATCTGGGGCATAGTTCATTATGTCGTAGTAGTAAGACGCCGTTGTGAAGTAGCTGGCCCATGTGTCCGGGTCCCTGTTCAATAGAGTATTCACAGAAACCAGATACATATCGACGTTCCCTCCTTTGGCTTGCTCCCTCACAGCAGAATCATCCAGAATTGTGATCTCTATATCGATTCCCACCTTACCGAGTTGATCTTTCAGCGCTTCTGCTATGGAAGGCAGCTCGGGCCTGCTCGGATAAGTGAACAGAGACAGTTTGAGCTTCTCTCCACCCTTCTCCCTTATGCCATCGTTATCGCTATCCGACCAACCAGCCTCCTCTAGAAGGGCCATAGACTCCTCAGGGTCATAAGAGAGAGTTTCGAGGTTCTCGTTTGACCAATAGAGATTAGAAGAGAAAGGAGCTAATGCTGGCTCATCTACGCCTTCAAGAAGGGATTCGCAGATCAGATCGCGATCTACTGCCATGCTTATTGCTTTGCGGACCAATATATCATCGAGAGGCGGCTTGGCAACATTAAGCAATATATGACGCACCCGACCCATCTCCTCTTGTTTGTAGACTGTAAATTCGGAGTCATCAGCTAAATCCTTAGCCAGAGCAGGAGATAGTGTGCAAATGATATCCGCCTCGCCAGCTTTCAACATATTCTCTCTCGTTTTTTCTTCAGGCACTCCCTGGAATACTACCTTCTCCACCTTGGCTTTGGATCCCCAGTAATCATCAAACCTGACTCCTGTTATGCTCTCCTTGGGCACCCAGGAATCGAATTTGAAGGGCCCCGTTCCTATGGGTTTTGCGACTTCATCATTGCTATCGAAGGATGATACAGCCAGTATCTCAGAGGCATCTCTCGTCAGGTATCCGGCCAGAGGGGCAAATTGCCGGCTGGTGGTTATCACAAGAGTATTCTCATCGACCGCCGTAACAGACTTCACAGGAAATGTCTTGACAGATGAAAATTCTGCTGTCTTTCTGAATGTCCTCTCCAGACTGGCCTTTGCAGCTTCTGCGTTAAATGGAGTTTGATCATGGAAGAGGACACCCTCCCTCAAGTGGAATGTCCAGGTCAAGCCATCTTCAGATATATCCCATGACTGGGCTAGCAACGGCGATATCTGCCCATCAGAATCCACTCCTAAAAGAGTCTCAGCGACATCCAGACTTAAACCGGATACCGTAGGGTCGAGCGATTTTGTCCCCCCACTAGTTGCTACCATCAGCGTTTCATCATCGGCAATAGAGGTATTCACAAAGGGACTGGCCAGGAACAGGACCAGAATGAGTCCAAATATGGAAACTCTCCTGCCAATTGAATTGCATGATTGCGGATTTGCATACATCAATTGTTTGCTTCTTATCATAATATCCTCATCCATATACGTGGTTCTAATATCCGATTGATGTCTCTTCAAGGCCGGTTATGTATTACATCTCGTCGTAAATAGATCAAATATTAATAAAGATTTCGGTTGATTAGCAATAAATCAGATTATTATCTCTATTAGTACGAATAAAAGTTAATTCAATCGATAGAAGGATCAGCCTCATCGTACTTATAATGGAGAATAAATCGTTGCTATAATTTATCACAAATTTTGCTTATAAAAATAATGAGATATTATTATAATATTCATCCGTCCAAAAATGATATAACTTATTAAGAATAAAGCTTAAAAAAATATACAAATAACTGTAATAGTATTATGCAAGAGGGATAATGTGAACGCTCTATACAAGATCATGCTGGTTGTGTTGTTCGCATCTGCAAGCGCTTTGGCTGTCGGATCTGATGAAAGCTATACTCTCGAGATTTTCGGCAATGCCAATATGGATGATACAATAGATGAAAAGGATTTGGCATACGTCGAGGGAGTAATCAATGGAGCCAATACTGCAACCAATCTGAGTGATGCCAACTACGATGGCAAGATCGACGATGATGACTTGGCTCAGATAAACCAGATCATAAGTGGGGAGGAGAAGAAGCTTACAATTATCGACAATGTCAATAGAGTTGTTACTCTCAATATGCCATTGGAGCGAATAGTCCTTGCTCGTATGGGTTGCATAGAAGAAGCACTAATCTCAATTGGAGCAACAGATAAGATAGTCGGAATTACCACAGAAATTAAAGAGAGCAGGCCAAATATAGCAGAAGCAGGGGACATGATGGCCCTGCCAGAGGTTGGATATGGAAAGGATTTGGATTACGAAAAGATCTTAGAACTCGATCCTGATGTTGTTTTTATAGATGAATACTACCAAAAGATTGTGACTGAAAAACTTGAAAAACTTCCTGGAGAAATTCCGGTTGTTACTATGGAGCTAGGGGTTCCAGATACAAAACGAGTGATACCAGGAATTAAAGCATTAGGAGTACTATTTCAAAAGGAGAGTGAAGCTGGCAAAGTCATAGACTGGATCCAGAAGTATGACAATATAATAAGAGACAGAACAAAAGACCTGGATCCGGAAAAAATGCCTGCATTCTATATCGAAAGCGCCGACTGGACCACATATGGATCAGATAAATGGGATGGCAAAGCAGCTTCCGAATGTGGTGGACGAAACATCATAGATGGTGTAAAGCTCTATAACCAGGGAAGCTGGGGTGAATACAAGGTGGACCCAGAATGGGTGCTCCAACAAGATATTGACGTGATCTTTCGAAGGGTCCAAGCTCAGACTGCTCTGGTGAGCGAGGAGACGGCAAAGGCAAGCATTGCAGAAATCATAAATAGGCCGGGATGGGATGAAATCGATGCCGTTAAAAATGGTCGGGTCTATATCTATGTCAAGGAGATGAATTTTGCCCCATCAAACATAATCGGAAGATGTTATTTTGCCAAGCTTCTTCAACCAGAGCTATTCAGCGACCTGGATCCAGAAGTAATTGCCAATGAATACTGGCAAACGTTCATGGGATATGAATATCCGGAGATGTGGGTTTATCCAGAGCCGAAATGAAAATGCCGGAAACATAATGTGCTGCAATACCTCTGGAGGGACAATGAATGCTATATTCAAAGAAAAGCAATGACGGGGAGATGAATTACCTGGAGGACATCAAGGACTATTGGACACTGAGGGCAGAGGGCTATTCACGCTCCATCCTTGACGACCTGGAGAAAGGAGATCTACAAAGACATCTAAAGGTGATCAAGAGATACGCTGGAAATGAAAAGCCGCTCGACGTACTTGATATCGGAACAGGTCCGGGCTTCTTTCCCATTCTGATGGGAAGAGAAGGCCACAAAGTGACTGCGGTGGATTACACAGAGGCTATGCTGGAGATGGCCAAATCCAATTCGGAGATGTTCAAAGTCAATGGCACATTCATACGAATGGACGCGCAGAATCTGAACTTTCCGGACGAATCGTTTGATCTGATACTCTCGCGCAACCTCATCTGGGATCTTGAGAGGCCGAGGAAGGCTTACGAGGAATGGCTGAGGGTGCTGAGGCCCGGTGGCAGGATGATTATATTCGACGGGAATTTCTATCTGCACCTGCATGACAAAGATTATGCGAAGATCGAATCCATGAAGGATGGGATAAAATCTCATACCAACCTGATGGGCGTTGACACCAACATAATCAAGGAAATTGCCAGGAACCTGCCGCTTAGCAAGGAACGCAGGCCACAGTGGGACATCAACACGCTGATAGAGCTGGGTGCGAAGGCCATCCATACTGAGATTAACCATGGCTCATCTGAGGTGGCGAATGACGGGAGAGAGGCATTCTTGCCATATTCGTTCATGATCTGCGCTGAGAAATGATCGGCCAGCATATTGAATATTGCATCGCACGGGTCAAAGATGCATTTGACAACCAGGTCGAGGGGGGCAAAAGCCTCGACCGTTTTTCTTGCTACACTAATTGCACCATTCAGACATAGCCAGATTAGTAAGGATAATCTTTTGTGATACTAATAGTAAGAAATAGTAACAAAAAGTACTTATATTACTAGATCAATAGGCGAATAAAATGCTAAGGAGTTTTTCTAAATGGACTACGAGCTGATGGACCATTTGAACAGGACATTGGATAGAAAATTGTTGGAGCAATTGAGCAAGGTGTACTATGGTCATGAGATGTGGATTGATACTCCGTCATCCGCAGAAAGCACCGTATCCTGCCACCTGCGATATGGACACAACATGTCGGTCGATGGTGTCGCACCGAAGAGCTATGTAAACCCTATTGTCTATGCGCCGGACGGCAAGAAGTTAAAGGCCGATGAGACCGAAGAAAAAGATGGCTACCTGCTGTCCTGCCCCAGGTTTGTGGATGGCGATTATTCGTTCTACGTAGATTCGTCATCCGTCTGGTGCCACGATGCCAATAACAAGTGGGAGATGTGCCCGAAGTCCAAGATGAAGGGAGCCACCTATTCCGGTGCTTTCAATCTGATTGCCAAGAAGATCATATCTACCAATAACGATGGGAAATTTGTACCGGTATCCTACAGCACCCTTGAGATACTGCCAGAGACAAGGAGCATAAAAGTAGGCGACAGGCTTGAGATAAACATTACCTACGAAGGCAGGAAGCTTAACGGCTCGAAGATCAAAGCATATTGCAAGGATGCGAACAAAGACGCCATGGTCGATATAGTCGATGGCAAGGCCTCGATCCCAATTGACTATGCAGGCACGTATATGTTCCTCATGAGGCATCGGGACGAGACGAAAAAGATAGATGACATGTTTGACGAGACCATCTACGTCACAACTCTTGTCATGGAGACCTTTTGATACGAATCAAAAGGCGCTCTGAATCAAATTTTTTCTGCTATTAATGGCCCATTTCTGAATCAAGAGAAGATTGGTGATCATCGTGGCCGGGGAGATGACTAAGGATGTAAAGGTGATGCTCGGCGACCCCAAGAAGGCCCTGTTCACCATGACTGGTCCCCTTCTCATTTCGCTTGCAGTCGGTCAAATCAATAGCATAGTCGATACATACTGGTGCTCAAACCTTGGATTAAGCGCGCTGTCCGCTGTAGGGATCGTATCATCTCTTTACTTCCTCCTAAACGGCATTGGAAACGGCCTTGGCCTGGGGATTTCGATCTCGATCGCCAGGAGGATCGGCGCGAAGGAGAAGAGCATAGCAGAAAGGATCGCCTCCCAGGGCATCGTATTCATAATTGCTATCTCCCTTGTCGTGACACCACTTTTCCTTTTCTTCAGCAATCCCATAATATCGATGATAGGTGGAGGTGTCGCATACTCAGAATCGATTGCCTACGCACACCCGTACTTCCTGTCTGGAAGCGTTTTCTTCATCCATAGCATATTCGCCGGCCTGCTGAGAGCCGAAGGTGCAGTCAAGAAATCTATGATTATCTTGATCCTCAGCGTCTTCTTAAACCTCGTCCTCGACCCGATATTCGCCTTCACTCTCGGCCTGGGAATTGCAGGTCTCTCATGGGCGAGCGTAGTCTCGACATTTCTGTCCGCTTTGCTGGCTGTTTACTGGTACTTCATCGAGCACTCTACATATATCCATCCCAGTTTCACCTCTTTCAGATTTGAAAGGCCCCTGATAACAGAATTCCTGAGGCTTGGAGTCCCGAAAATGATAGAGCTCAACATAATGTCGGTCATCAACCTCTGGCTGGTCCATTTCCTCATCGTTGGCGGAGGAGAGGTGGGTGTCGCGCTCTACAATACCACATGGAAGTATGTCAACCTACTCCTGCTGCCCTCACATGCGCTTGGAGGGGGGCTCGTGCCGATATGTGCAGCCGCTTATGGTAGTGGAGACCTAAAGAAGGTCCGGGACGCATATTCCTTCTCCCTCGCCGTCTCATTATCTATCACCACTGCGGCAGCGCTCTTCGTCGCCATATTCTCGAATCAGTTTGCCATCCTCTTCACATCTTCAGGCAGCGCCATGCAACTCAGGGAAGGCATGGCTCACACCATCCGCCTGTTCTGCATATTCATACCATTCTATGGATGGATCAACATGTCATCCTCTCTCCTCCAGGCCATATACATGGCGGATCGATCTATGTATTCCACTTTAATCAGGAATATTTTGTTGGTCATAGTCTTCTGGTACACGTCTACATTAAACCTGGAGGCTATGTGGTGGGGACTGATAATTTGCGAGATCCTCGGGGGGTTCCTGATGGGATCCATAGCAGAGTACGGATTGCGAAAGAGGAAGGCCATGCTAACGAGAAAGCCTGGATTGAGTGCAGCCTATTAACCAAACGGCACATCTGAATCCTTGTCCATAAAACTTTTTGACATAGTATTAATATTTAGCAAATCTATAGCAAGATTTATTAATAATTGATAGAACAGGTGAGGAACATGGCGAGCAAACTCAAGAACTCCCCAACTTGGAGAATTTCCATGAACAGACCTGGCTGCCTCAGTTGGCTATTGACTTGCATGCTGCTGGCATCAATACCAGTGCATGCTGCGGATTTTGTTTTAGAAATCTACGGAAATGCCAATATGGATGAATATCTGAACGAAGAAGACATACAATATCTCGAAGACATAATAGCTGGCAAAAACGATGACACCACGCTTGCGGATGCCAACCTTGATGGAAAAATCGACAGTGCCGATGTAGAACAAGCTCAGGCGATACTGAACGGAAAGGAAGAGAAGCTCACATTTATAGATTTGTTAGGCGAGAATGTGACAGTAAACAAGCCCATTAAACGCCTGGTAAATATGGGATACAATGGAGTTGAGATGACCAGGATTTTGGGTGCAGAGGACATACTGGTAGCCTACGGCGCAAACAGGACGACACATAAAAAGTTCTTCCCAAAATTCGCTGAATTGCCATTTGTTGGAAGCACTCCGGAAGACTGCGACTTTGAGAAGATCCTCAGCCTGAATCCTGATGCAGTTCAGACAAATATCGAACGAGCGAGTTCTTTAGTGGGCGGCCTCGATACAAAGCATTCTTTTGAAAAAAATCTCAACGGCATTCCCATAATCTGCCTTAACATGCGGGAACAGGATACCCTAGTCAAGAACGTTAGGACCTATGGCTATATATTGGATCGAGAACAAGAAGCTGAGACCTTTATAGATTGGTACACCAAATATTATGAATTGTTCAAGAGCAGAATTGCATCCATTCCCGATGACGAAAAACCTACAGCCTTCTTTGAGTATACGCCTTACTACTGCTATGCTTCAGGTAGCAATCTCGGCCAGGTTCTGGTGATGGCCGGAGGAAAGAACATCCTCGACCAGCAGATCGGCCCAGAAGATCCAAAATATGGCTCCATGCTTGATATAGAGCCTGAATTTGTGATCAGAGAGAATCCAAAATACATATTCAAGGGAGTTGGAAGCTGGGACAGCGGCTATGACATCGATGATCCTTCAAAAATGGCAGCATTCCATGAGCAGGTCACAAACCGCACTGAGCTGTCAAACATCGATGCCATCAAGGATGACAATGTGTACTGCATGAGCTTCTGGATTCTCAGCGGTGCTGGAAACAACATCATAGGCACTGCTTACCTGGCCAAGCTATTTTATCCGGATCTTTTCAAGGACATAGATCCTGAGGCAATTCATCAGGAATATGTGGATACGTTCTGCCATATAGACTTCGATGTAAAGAAAAACGGCACATTCGTATATCCTAGCTATGATAAATGGCAAGCAGATAATTAAGGATGATGTCTAATGCAGTATTGAAGGCAAGATGCGCCTTCAATGCAATTTTTTAGGGTTGATGGCTTATGAAAGAAGAAATAAAGACTCATTGGAATGGACGAGCTACGGAATACGACAAAAATGTTCGACAGGTGATCTATTCTGAAAGAGATAGAGTGGCCTGGCAGAAGATCTTCGTCAAAGCCTTGGGTTGTGGGAAGCTCAAGATATTGGATGTAGGAACAGGCCCTGGAATCGTGGCTAATCTTCTTTCAGATCTGGGTCACGATGTTACGGGAGTTGATGTTTCCGAAAGTATGCTAAAGATGGCTATGGCAAATTCGAAGGCATTGCATAATTCATTGGAATTAGTTCAGGGCGACGGAGAAAGGCTGCCCTTTGATAGCGGATCGTTTGATGCAGTGGTGAATAGATATGTCCTGTGGACTCTGCCTGATCCGAAGAAGGCTATGGCTGAATGGAGAAGAGTGCTCAAGCCTGGTGGTCGATTAGTTGTGGTCGATGGGACATGGTACAGGGGCGGCAAGGATAAGCCCTTAACCAAGAAGCTTCTCCAGAAATTATCAGTGCCCATTGTGATGATTACGGAAAGAAGGGTGCCAAAATCTCATGATTTGAACAATGACATCATGGACAATTTGTGGTCCAGCAAATCGAAGAGGCCAGAAGCTGATGCTGATATGTTTAAAAGCCTTGGATTTGGTCAGATAGAGATTATAAATGCGCTCAATAGGAGGCTTCTGACTAATCTGGATTATCTGAAGAACGGCCATTGCGGAGAGAGATTTTTGATATCTGGCATCAAGTAATGGGAACCATTTGCGTCTCGGCATCCTGCACCAGCACTGCTCCGGATGCACACGATCTCTTAAAGCGCATTGCTCCTTCCATGTTGACCACCGACCTCTCCTTACGGTTTGACCCTGTTTATAGAAAAATCTCGCGGCGCTTTATGGAAAACCCGGATCAGTTCGCAGACGCTTTCGCACGCCTCTGGTTCAAGCTGACACACCGAGATATGAGTCATCGAGCGCGTTATCTCGGCCCTGTCACTAGCGGTCCAAAAATGCTCAATAGTGGCTGGATAAAATTGTCCACCTGCAAACCCCTGACATCAAGACTCAGGAAATGTGTGGATAGGGGACATGGAGAAGTTCTCCATGTTGAAAGATTAATCTAACGATCATCAGAAATTGGAAGCAGAATGGTGGTGACCAACAAACATATCTTCATTCAGCAGTATTTTAGCCTTATGAGACTGATCTATGCCTCTTTCATTCTTTTACTGGCATTAATAACGACAGTACAATGCCAAGAGGCTGCAGATGATTGGTTCTTGAAAGGAAAAGATCTCGTTGCTCAGGGCAAATACGATGAGGCCATCCATGCTTACGATAAAGCCTTTACGATAGATAGAGACCCAATACGTTTAATGAATGCATTGTTGGATTGGATTTTTCCATTTATTATATTATCATTGCTTAATTTAATTCTATTCCTATTTGTTTATAATATTTCGAGAAGATCATTAGAAGATGCTCTCTTAATTTCTGGTGAAGAGAATCTAGCTGATCGCTCTGAGATACATAGAGCACTTAACAGGTTTCAGCCTTTAAATAGTCGTTTCTGGAGAATGTTACTTTATGTTATTCCATGGATTATATTAGAGCTGATTCTGATCATGATATATTTTGACCAATATGACTTTGTTCTGATGCAAGGCTCTGTATTTCTGGTTGGAGCCGTTGTTTTTTTTGCGGCCAGGTTCTATCTCAGGGACATTTCTATTGTTCTTAGAGAGATATGGGATAGCGAAATGCTATTTGACAGGACTGTCGAAAGTTCGGAAGCTCCCCCAGAGAATTATGCACCGATCCATCTTGAGAAAAGATATATGAGCTTCGTCAGGAATTTTGAGGCTTATCTAAACAGCCGCAGGCAGAATGCCTTGGGATTATCCTTTGTTATCATGTTTTGGGGATCAACCATGCTTTATGATATCCTAATTGGCTCCTATCAAAGAGTATATCAAGATATAAGTACTCCACTATACCCCTTAATCTTTGTCTCTACTAATATCGTTGAGATATTCTCGGCCTTCCTTCTAGGAATCATGGCTTGGCGTATGTGGGCCGTATCTCGCATGATCTCAGGACTTCCACGAACGTTTGCACTTATCCCAAAATTAGACCACCCCGATAATTGTGGTGGATTCTCTCCATTAGGAAATCTATGCCTTTGGAGTGCTTTTCTCGTAGGCATTTGGGCTGTTCTCTTGGGAGTATGGATCGCTCCATTCTCAACAAAACAGTTTACGAGTATTTATGTGCAACTTCATGAGATAATGCTTGTAATGATCACAGTAATTTCATTATTATTCTTCATAACCCCCTTGTGGAATGTCCATAAGGTCATGCTTATTAGTCGAGCCAAAGTCAGACACAGGCTATGGGAGATCGGCGGAGCCATCGACCAGTTGGAATCTGATTTGCTTTTTAGAGCGGATTCTCTCGAACCAGATGAGTCTGAGAAGATCACAAAAAAGCTTGAAATCCTCAGAACTGCATATAAGGAGCATGAGACATATCCCGTCTGGCCCTTTAATACATTAATTTTGAAGAAGCTAGCTTTGATTGAGGTGAGTCCTATGGTGATTCCTATTATGAGTGCACTAGGCTTACCGAAAACCATAATTGATATTGCAAAAAATGCTGTGGACTTGTTTACTCAATTTGGAAAATCTTAAACATGAAGATCCAAAGAAACAGAAGCGCCGCAAATGGGTTCGGTACGAGCGCAAGCATAGCCTGTCCGCAGTACATTTAGCCTGCAAGTCCTCCTCGCGCCTTCAAATAGTATTAGGCGATTGGCTTTTGGACACTTCCAATCATGCGTGAAGCTGAAGACATCGAGGAAGAGCAAAAGAGCATGATGGTGTTCTACTGGAATGAATGCTGGCGGCATCGAGCTAATGCCGGAGAGTGCCTGGATGGCATTTGAGGCACGCCACCCTCGCTAACGAAATGCCATTACCGAAATGCTATTATTCGATAGAGTGCAACTTTATAGAAAAAAAGAGGAATATCCTATGAGAACAGCAGCATCCCTATCTATGATCCTTTTAGCAGTCCTGCTTGCAGCACCCTTGGCTGATCTGGCACTTGCTAAAGGAGCCCAGGCAAATGATGATATGGACGTGATGTACGGCCTCGTCCTCGGCAACAGGATACCATGCGAGTACTTCGTCACCATGGGCCATAATGACACCGATTTAGGTCCCGGCGACGATCCCTGGGAAACGGGATCTTATGACCTCGCCCTTATGAATGCTAGCATTGAGAACTTCAATGTGCTGAAGTACACATCGGTGCTTCCACCTGAATCGAGAGAGATTGCCTTGAGTGAAGCCAGGAATTACTTCCACCACGGTGCAGCTATCGAAACCATCATGTCCGACTTAAACGGCGTGAAGGGCGATACTCTATGCACTGGTGTTGGCAGGATATGGGTAAACACCTCAGAAGGAGACCTGGTCGGCGGGTTTGCTGCCGAGTATAAGAAGAGGTATGAAAACCAGACAGTTTCTGAAGAACAGGCCAGGGAGGATGCAAAAGAGGCTTTGCGCACTTCCCTGATGGGAGAAGTGAATAGAAGGTACAATCCCGATGAGTATCAATTCTCAGAGCCAACCTACGCCATAGACTATCTCCAAGTGCAGAAAAAGTATGGGACATCGCTTGTGGCCCTCTGTTGGGTGAACTATATCTTCCCCCAGATAGCGATGGATAGTGATGCATCGCCAGATGAGTAATTAGGAAAGATGTCCGTCCTAGCTTCGAGTTTAGGAAATCAGGTTGTGGTGACTGCTCCCCGGCCTAGAAGACCGGGGGTTTTCTCTACCCCTACGCTACAATGGAAAGATCACATCCATTAACCACTCATCTCTATCTGGCAAGGACTTATCCAAGAATGGAGGCCAGGCGAGAGGCAGAAATACTGGACAAATTTAGGACCGAAGCAGGACTAATCCCCATGATTTCTCATGTAAAACCTCACACAAAAAAAGTTGCCTATCCACTCCCATTCGATAACCATTTTGGCAGTCGCTTAAACTCGTGCGTCTTTGCGGTTCTCTTTCTTTGAATGCGTTTTATGCTACGATCTTTCAAGTGACAAAGCGCATCAACAATCGCTGCCACTCTGTCCTCGGTGCCCTCTTCCATCAAGGATGAGCTGTCAACATCGCATCCGGAAGCCTCTCGCTTCTTTTTTCCCAGTAGTTCTCTTGATAATATCGGCGCTTCGCTTTTTTCAATGCCAAACCTCAGGCTACTATGAGCATCCCTCTTTGCAGTGCCCGGCCTCGCTCAAACCGCTTTCATCTGCTGCTCCAGCTTCCTCGCCATATCTCGCAGCTCTATCGCCCTTTCAAACTCCAGTCGCTCGGCAGCAGCCCTCATCTCAGCCTCAAGCTCGATGATTACATTTGGCAGGTCCGATTTGGGAATATGCCTCGTGTCTGTGATCTCAACGACCTTCTCACGAATCGGCTTCTTGATGGTCATTGGAACTATGCCGTGCTCCTCGTTGTAGGCCTTCTGCAGAGCCCTGCGCTGCTCGGTCTTCTCAACCGCCGCCCGGATGGAGCCGGTCATGCGATCAGCATAAAGAACGACGCGTGAGCTCGCATTTCGAGAGGCTCGGCCTATGGTCTGGATGAGGCTCTTCTCGTCTCTCAAAAAGCCCTCTTTGTCTGCATCAAGAATCCCGATAAAACCAACCTCAGGAATATCCAGCCCCTCCCGCAGAAGGTTGATTCCCACCAGAACATCGAACTTCCCAAGCCGCAGCTCGCGAATGATCTCTGTTCTCTCAAGGGTGTCTATGTCGGAGTGCAGGTAACGGGCTCGGATATCATTGCTGGCCAGAAAGTCGGTCAGCTCCTCAGCCAGACGCTTGGTGAGTGTCGTCACGAGAGCCCGATCGCCTGCGCTGACAACCTTTGCGATCTCTGCCATGACATCTCTCACCTGACCATTGACCGGTCGGATCTCAACCAACGGGTCCAATAGACCAGTGGGCCGGATGATCTGCTCCACCACCTGAGCCGAATGCTCGATCTCATACTCTCCAGGCGTGGCTGAGACGAAGATCACATCCCCCATATGCCTCTCGAACTCCTCGAACCGGAGAGGCCTGTTATCGTAGGCGCTGGGCAGCCGGAATCCGTAGTCCACGAGGCTCTTCTTTCGAGATCGGTCTCCGTTGTACATCCCACGAATTTGAGGCAGAGTCTGATGGCTCTCATCGATCACCAGCAGGAAATCCTGCGAGAAGTAATCGATCAGACAGTAGGGGGCTTCGCCTGCACTACGCCTATCGAAATGTCGAGAGTAGTTCTCGATTCCTTTGCAGCTTCCGGTCTCTGTGATCATCTCCATGTCGTGCATCGTACGCTGGCGGAGCCTGTGAGCCTCGATCATCCCCAGCTCCGGCAGTCGCTTTTCAAGCTCTGCCAGAATGGAATCTATGGCTGCCTTCTGCTCCTCTTCAGGTATCACATAATGCCTGGCCGGATAAACGAAGAAATAGCTCATCTCCTCAAGAACCCTGCCAGTCTGACGATCAATCTCGCAGATCCGGTCTATCTCATCTCCAAACAGCTCAACTCGGATTATGTTGTTGAAGTAGCCCGGAACCAGATCGATGGTGTCTCCCTTGGCCCTGAAACGGCCCGGCGAGAGGTCAATGTCATTTCTCTCGAAGAGAATGTCCACAAGCCTTCCCAGAACCTCTTTTCTGCTGACCTTGTCCCCCACATTCAGCTCAAACCCCATCTTCTGGAAATTCTCAGGGTTGCCGAGACCATAGATGCATGAGACAGAGGCCACGACGATCACATCTCTTCGAGAGAGCAATGAAGCAGTTGCAGCGAGCCTCATCATCTCGATCTTGGGATTGATGAGAGAGTCCTTCTCTATATACTGGTCCTTTGACGGAATGTAGGACTCAGGCTGGTAATAGTCATAGTAAGAGACGAAGTACTCTACTCGATTCTCAGGAAAGAACTCCTTGAACTCATTGTAGAGCTGAGCGGCAAGAGTCTTGTTATGGGCTATGACCAACGTGGGCTTTTGCAGCTTTTCTATGACGTTGGCCACGGTATAGGTCTTGCCAGATCCAGTCACGCCGAGAAGAGTATGGAAGCTTCGGGTCTGCTCTGTTTTGGTCTCTAATCCAGATATCAGCCTTCCAATGGCCTCTGGCTGCGAGCCCGTTGGGGAAAAGGCGGAGACCAGATGAAACCTTTCGTCAGATGAGGCGTGAGGGCGAGAGGCATCTCTATTCATATTAGCTACTGGAATCGGGAATGCTAATGAAGCTATCTGTCTTGTCCTACTTATGATCGTTCTGCCTGTAAATCTATATTTAATATTTTGTGCTTTTTGAGGCAATTAATCGCATTCTAGTTACTGCAAAGACCGAAGTAACAAAGGCTTCATGACTCATCGTGTTCATCTATAGGAAATATTGAGGTGGCAAAAAAGATTTAATACATCCTGGTATCCAGAAAGGCCAGATGGACCTACCCCAAGAGAGCGCAAAGCTTACTATCGAGGATCTGATGCAGATCTATATCCCCATCAAGCCGAAAATTGAAGCAAGGCTTCAGGACTTCTCGCGCATCTGGGAGACGGCCAGCGATGAAGAGCTATTCAGAGAGCTGGTCTTCTGCCTTCTAACCCCCCAGTCCAAGGCCAAGACCTGCTGGCGGGCGGTAGAGCGGCTGGAGAGAAAATGCATGATAAATGAGGCCGGGCCAGCCCAAATATCCGAAGAGCTGGTGGGGGTCAGGTTCAACCAGCGAAAAGCAGAGTACATATGCCTCGCAAGGGAGAAATTTCCCTCCGGATCTCTGAGAAGAAGCCTTGCAGGATTTGCTGATCCGGCAGCGGCCAGGGAATGGCTGGTAGAAAACATCAAGGGAATGGGACACAAGGAAGCCAGCCATTTCTTGAGAAACATTGGTCTTGGCGAGAGTCTGGCCATTTTAGATCGTCATATTCTCAAGAACCTGGCCCTTTTGGGCGTAATAAAGGAGCCACCCAGCACTCTATCGAAAAGGTTGTACCTGGAGATCGAAAGAAATATGAAGCAATTCTCCAGGCAAGCTATGATTCCCATGGGGCATCTCGACCTGTTGCTCTGGTATAAGGAAGCAGGAGAGGTCTTTAAATGAGCCTGTACACATGGAGTGTGTTAAATCGTCTATTAATATCCTTGAGAACTACAATACGTAATATGCATCAACGGGTTCGTTCTCTAAAATCAATATGGAGTCATGTCACGTGATGGCAATACCAAATAGCAGCGGAGTAGGCAATAGCGGAGCTGGCAATGACGCATTTAAAAAGGCTTTGCGCTTATTATCGACAGAAGGGCTCGATGGCGCTATAATGGTAGTTGAACGGGAACTGGAGTCCGATCCGAAGAATTGGGAAGCATGGTCCGCTAAAGCAGACATCCTCTACTTCCAAGGAAACTATGATGCCAGCATGAGGTGCTGTGAGAGGTCAATTAGCCTGAATTCCAAGAATGCTCTCGCATTTAACATCAAGGGAAACATACTTTATAAATTAGGAAAGTATAAAGAAGCTATTGAATGCTACAATAGAGCCATAGAAATCGAGCCTCTATTCGTAAAAGCATGGTACAATAAGAAAAATGCATCTGAGCTTCAGCTAAAAAAATCTCGAGTTAGGGTCCACTATCTGGTTCCTCGAGAATCCCGCAAAAAGGAGCAGTAGGGCAAACTCAGATCTAATAAATTGGACCGAGAATGCTGATCCCATTCTCGTCCACAGTTATCTGATGTTTCTCCATGGCATGCTTAGCTGCCCTCATCTTCAGGATTTGAATATATCTTTTTACTCCGCCCTTTCCCTCAATCATGCCAAGCTCGATTATTCCGTCAGAGAGGAAATGCTCGGTTTGATGGAATTGAGAGAGCTGTCCTGCCATCCTCGATTGATTTGATTCCATGATGATAAATGAGGTGAGACCTTCTTCCCTTAAATACGAAAAGAAGTGATAAACCTTGCTTCTGATATTATCGGGCTCTGTAATAGAATAGAGAGCATTGAGAGAATCAAGCGCAAACAGCGTCAGGTTATCATATCTTTCCTTGTAGGACCGTATGACATCTTCAGTTACCGCAATAAGGTCCAATTCGCCATCCCACCATTCTCTCCGCATATCTTGATAATCGAATATATGTAAGCTCGGATTTTTTTTTATTCCCAGACTGAGCATATTTCGAAGGTGGCTCTCCTTGCTCTGCTCTAAAGTAACATACAGGCAGTGCTCATTATTCGCTGCCACGTGATTGGATATCATGCTAAAGACAAGGCCGGACTTTAAGGTGCCCTCCGCGCCTGTCACGAGGATGACTGATCCCTCCGGTATTTCGACAAAAAGAAGTTTATCCAGGCCATTGATGGTGTTCATAATCATCGAACTCATCTCATAATCAATTCGGATAATATTTTAATAGCTTTCATGAAATTCTCAATATCAGTTTCGGCAATTTCCCGGCCTCGAGGAGTAAGACTGTACATTTTGGATCTCATGTCCCCTTTGCTGTATTCAGCCTGAAGAAATCCTTCTTCCTCTAGCGAATATAAAATGGGATAAACAGTTCCCTGACTCAGAAAGACATCGCACCTAGAGAAGATCTCTTTTATGAGGTCATAGCCGCACATCGGTTTATCCAGAAGAGAATGCATTATGAAGACATCTCTATTTGACCTGACAATTCTCTCGATAATTTTTTTGGCTCCTCGCTGTTTTATGTGGGTAGGTTGAAGTTCAGCTTTCCGAGCCTAAGAT
>CAZFFD010000046.1:0-13672 GCA_964518035.1 uncultured Methanotrichaceae archaeon
TGCGTTTATGGAATAAATAGATTTGGAGCATAATGGAAGGACTCCGCTTTCATCCCCACCGCGAACGGTGGGGTCTTCTCGCTCCGTCCTTTCCGATCCTGCTAGATAAATCGGTGCTGCTTTACATTTGTTATTGGAAATACAAAGAAAGAAGAATCATGCAGAAGTCATAAAGGTTTCATCTTTTTTGGGCGGGAAATCTATAACAATCGTTATCGGTCGAACGCATTTAAAGCTTCGGATAAACTTAAGTAGCATTATGCCAGGATTGGTACCGGATTAACCTTACATTACAGTTAGCTTATGGGGCATGATAGATTTGGCGCCTTTTATAGAGATACGGGATCTGACGGTTCGATTTGGTGATGTTGTGGCCCTTCGCAACATAAATCTGGTCATAGAAGAGGGCGAATCGGTGGGGATTTTAGGCAGAAGCGGCTGCGGCAAGAGCGTGCTCATGCATGTTTTGCGCGGGGTGGAGTCATTTCCCGGATTGACTGGGAGCGTGATATACCACGTGGCCAGATGCGAGAAATGCCGTCACGTAGAGCTGCCAGGACATGCTGGCGAAAAGTGTCGCTGCGGAGGCGTTCTCACGCTTATCCAAGCCGATTTTGGATCTCTGGATATCAATGATCCTCTTCGACGCGACATCGTTAACAGAATTGCCATCATGCTGCAGAGGACGTTTGCCCTTTACGGCGACGAGCGTGTGATCACCAACGTCATGAGGGCGGTCGAGGAGAAAGGAGACTCAATAAGCGTTCACCGCGCTGCGGACCTCCTCGATGAGGTCAACCTCTCTCATCGTCTGATGCACGTGGCCAGAGAGCTTTCAGGTGGCGAGAAACAGCGAGTGGTCCTGGCCCGACAGCTAGCCAAGTCGCCGATGATCCTCCTGGCCGATGAGCCAACCGGAACCCTCGACCCGTCAACGGCCAAGGTTGTGCACGAATCAATAAAACGTGCAGTTCATGACTTCAACATGACCCTGATCATCACCAGCCACTGGGAAGATGTCATGGTCGAACTGACCGACAGAGCCATATTGTTGGATGGCGGAGAGATTAAGGCCGAAGGCGATCCAAAGGATATTGCCGCAAAATTCCTTGCCATGGCTGGAACACTGGGCAAGCGCGAAGACGTCGAAGTAGGTGCGCCGATAATCAAGGCTAACGGCCTGGCGAAGAGATATATCAGCATCGACCGGGGCGTGGTTAAGGCTGTGGACAACGTCAGCCTGGAGGTTAAAGAAGGTGAGATCTTCGGGTTGGTCGGCGTTTCCGGAGGTGGCAAGACCACGTTCTCCAAGATGATCAGCGGCATCATCACGCCTACCGGCGGCAGCATTTCGGTGAGGGTAGGAGACGACTGGGTGGACATGACTGTGCTCGGCTCTAATGGTCGCGGCAGGGCTACCAAGTACATCGGCATCCTCCACCAGGAGTACACCCTTTACCCATCCCGAAGCGTCATAGAGAACCTGACCGAGGCCATCGGCCTCTCTCTGCCCTTCGAGCTGGCTGAGAGAAAGGCCATTCACACCCTGGAGACTGTGGGGTTCTCAGAAGAGCAGGCTGAGGCAGTCTTGACAAAGATGCCCGACGAGCTATCCGAGGGAGAGAGACATCGCGTGGCAATGGCGCAGGTGCTGATAAAGGAGCCGAGAATAGTGATCCTGGATGAGCCTACAGGGACAATGGACGCCATAACCAAGATTGAGGTCACAAGGTCCATCTTAAACGCCCGTCAGGAGCTTGGAGAGACGTTCGTCATCGTCAGCCACGATATGGACTTCGTGAAAAACGTTTGCGACCGAGCGATGCTAATGAGAAATGGACAGGCGATCTTCACAGGCATTCCCAGCGAGGTCTTGGCCAAGATCACAGAAGAGGAAGAGAAGGAGATGCTGGGGAGTTAATTTGAGAGTCTTCGTTGATGGCAGAGAGATCGAGCTATTGCCCGGCGCAAAGCTTGCCGACGCCCTGAGCAAATGCGGTGCCAATCCTGCGCCAGGGGCAATAGTAGGAGTGGTCAAAGGCCGCGGCGAAAAGTCGAGCCAGACCAACTCATATTGGCTGCTCACCACCAAGGGCAAGTTGAGAATCGAGCTATTAGACAATGATCTCCAAAAGATCTGGCATGAGAGCATAGACCGGATTTCCGGTTGTGCCGCAAGGTGGGCCTCGGCAGACGGCGTTGCCTTCGGGCCTTTTGTCTCTCAAATCTCTTTTTCGCGTGATGCCAGAGAATATAGTCGTTGGGAGGTTGTTCTTGGCGCAGCTGGATTTGATAAGGAGAACACTCAGATCATTTTTGTAAGAAGGAGGCATACAGCAGCTTATGGAACACCCAAAGACGGTGGCGTGCTCGGTCACATCGTGGGCGGAAAGAACACTTTAGACAGACTGCAGGCTGGCGACAGGATCGAGGGCATCGAGCCCATTGTGGAATGGCAGGACATCACCGAGAAGCAGGCAACCCAGGATCTGACCATGCCGCTGGTTGATGGGATGGAGATCTTTACGACAGTGCAAGCCCAGCTCCAGGAGGACTCACCTCTAGGAGCAGAGTTCTTCTTGGCCGTGACCCGGGACGGAACCCTCAAGGTAGATTCAGTCTCCAGCTCTTATGTCTCGTCAGACCTGCTCCTAAAAGAGCCGGTGATCTTCGAGCATAGAGAGCCCCGCCTGGAAGGAGCTGTAACTGTAAGGACCAGCGGGAGGGGTCTGGGCAGGATATTCGTCTACAAGCAGGACAGAACCTCGAATCCCAGCCACTCAATAGTAGCCAGGATTACCTCTGGAATGGATATGATCAAGCTGGCAGGTCCCGGCCAGTCGATAACGATCAAGGTGAAGCCTGAGCGCATCATGCTCATGGGCAGCGTCCTGAAGGACGCAGTCGAGCAGATGCAGTCTATGGGGATAGCGACTGAAGTGACCGGCTACCAGGGCGAGGATGCGGTGGTCGTCAGGCAAGAGCCCGGAGCAACCATGGCCATCTTGAAGGACAAGGCCGTGACCCTTCATGCCGTGCCATCCAGTCGGCTGGTGGCAGTCAAGCTCTACAGCGACCTGGCTCCCAAGACCCTTGATTACTTCCGGCATGTCACCGGGCTCAAGGAGAGGCCTGTAGGCCCTCTGCCAGTCTATTTTGTCTACGAGAATACTCTGCTCTTCAAGCCGGAGATCGATGCGCTGAGCTACAAGGAGCTGCTCCCAGAAAACAAGCCGACCGGCCCGGTTCCCGCCGGATCCATAGCTGTCTCCAATCAGGTATCCAAGAAGGTAGGAATGGTCGGAGTAAAGACTGTTGAGGATCGGCGCTACGGTCCATCGGGTGAGAAGTTCGAGGCCACCAATCTGATTGGCCGGGTGCTCGAACCTGAGAAGCTGAAGGATGTGGCAGAAGGGGAGACGATTTTCATCAAGGAGGTGCGATGATGCTGGTCACAAAGTATGTGATAACGTCCTCGGAGTCGAATATCCTTCCCTCGGACATAGCAATGAAGATCTACGGCTCGAAATACGATGTTGTTGTCAAGGAGACCTGTTTTGGTGTCGTGATAAATGGCGAAGAGGATGTGATCAATGCTCTGGTCAAAGAGATCCGGGCTCTTGACCCCGCCGGCATATTCATAAAGGACCGGGGATTTCCTCCCGGAGACCCCAGGCGCTGCCGCGGTCGCAGAGGAGGGGGGGCCAGGCCCGGCTTCTACATGATCGAGTCGGAATCAAAGATTCTGCCCATGATCTCCAGAGCATTGGCCTGGGAGGGCGATATCCCGGCCGTTCCAGAAAAGAAGAGACCTCTTCCCATTGGAAGGCTGGAAGAGATAATAAAAGAGGATTTATCCTGAGGTAAATCAATGGCAAAAGTTATCGTTTATCCTCCCACCAGCATGATACTCTCAGACCTTGTGGAGAGGATGGGCCACAAGGCGCTTGTAGTTCCGGAAGCGGTGCGCAACTTAGTTACAGCCAACAACATACAATCTCCGCCTTTGAATGTCACTCCAGATGGGCCCAAGAAGGGGCTGCGCTACGCTGCAGTGGATGTTCCATCAGGTGTCCGGGGCCGGATGTCTTTGATCGGACCAATCATCGAGGAGTCAGAAGCGGCCATTATCGTGGAAGATCCTGGATGGCTTACCGGTTGTGCAGGATGCTCTCGAACCAACGAGCTTGTGAGGCTCTTGATCAGGACCAAAGGCGTTCCTGTGCTGGATCTATCCTATCCCGCAAACGATGCTGAGGCCAAGGTCTTTGTTCAGAAGATCAAGGCATTTCTGGGGGGTTTGAAGTGATTCGCATTGCTCAGCTCTCCTGCGGCTCGGAGTACAGCGGCATCCAAAAGGAGATCGAACGCGCTGCTGAGACTGTAGGGGCAAAGCTGGTCTATCCTGAGGTCTCGCTTGAAGATATTCTAAATGTCGAGAATACCTTTGGCGTATCTGTGTCTTCAGGAGACCTCAACCTTGCCATGGCCAGAGCGGTAAGAATAGTCCAGAATCCAGATCTCGCCGATGCCGTAATAGTCATGACATGCTTCAGATGCGCTGAGGCTGCCATCATCCGTTCAGAGATTCGAAAGTTTATTCATGAGCACTCCAAGATCCCTGTCTTGAGTTACTCGTTCACAGAGAGGACCACAGCCGAGACGCTTCTCACCAGAATGGAGGCGCTTGTGACCACAGTCAAGTTCAGGGGTCTTCTCGCCAGAGAAAAGCAGACGGGCCTCACTGCAGGAATTGATTCCGGGTCCACCACCACTAAATCGGTAGTGATGAGGGACAATGTTGTGATTGGCACCGGTTGGGTTCCAACCACCGAGGTCCTAAAGAGTGCTGAGGATGCCTTCGAAGGTGCCCTGAAGATGGCGGGCGTTGCCAAAGAGGAGATTGCAGGCATCGGTGTGACCGGATACGGTCGCTTTTTGGTTGGAAAGCACATCAATGCCAAGCTGATTCAGGAGGAGATTACAGTCAACTCCAAGGGGGCCGTCTTCCTGGCGGACACCCAGAAGGGTTCGGCTACGGTTATTGATATTGGTGGCATGGACAATAAGGCCATCTCGGTTCAGGACGGAATTCCGGGAGGCTTTACCATGGGCGGAATCTGTGCAGGTGCCTCGGGAAGGTTCCTGGAGCTGGCTGCTCGGCGGCTGGGCATCGATATCACTGAACTCGGAAAGCTGGCTCTCAAAGGTGACTACCGAAATGTGGCCATGAACAGCTACTGCTATGTCTTCGGCACCCAAAGTTTGGTCAATAGCCTCTCATTAGGCTGCAAACCGGAAGACGTGGCCATGGCTGCCTGCCATTCGGTGGCCGAACAGGTCTACGAGCAGCAGCTTCAAGAGGTGGAGGTCAAGGAGCCGGTGATCATGGTTGGCGGAACCTCTCTAATTGAAGGGCTGCCGAAAGCCATGGAAGAGCTTCTCCAGGTCAAGGTCATCGTTCCAAAGCACGCCCAGTACATCGGTGCGGTAGGCGCGGCGTTGCTCGTCTCGGGGCTGCTGGAGGATTGAGATGGACCCAATGGAGGTCTTCAAGATTGAGGTCACGGGCCAGGAGGAGTACGGGGCAAAGAAGTACCGGGAACTCATCATGGACATCTTGCAGGACCTCGGCCTCATCAGGTCGATCGGCAGGCTTTATGTTTATGTCGATATCCTAAAGCCTTTCTTTGCCGTCTATGGACTTCTTCGTTCAGGAATTCCGCCGCTTACAGCCAAGGATGTGGGCGATGTGATGCGGGTGTCTGGAGGATACCAGATCAAGATCAACGATGAGGAGCACATGGCCGACCTGCTCCGGGCTCTATGGGAGCATTATGGAAGAGAGAGAGTCGAGCAGCCTGCCAGGGATATGCTGATCATCGCTTCTGATACTTCGCCATCCGAAATAGTAGTGGCCGACCTCGAGGCGGAGTTCCTTCAGGACCTGACGGATGCCCTGGTGAGAGTGGCTCCAGAGGGCTTCCGGAACAGAAGGAACGAGATGACCAAAGATAGCTTCCTGTTCGTTGCCGCAGAGGAGAGCTTGACGCCAGAAATCTTATCAGAGATCAAGGAAAAGATCCGGGAGATGGAAAATGCTTGAGCCTGTGATGTTCACCGGTGGATTGTACAAGCACGACCTGGTCGTGGAGCTGGTTGAAGACCTGGGCGGCTACATCCTACAGAAGAATGTGACGCAAAGCGAGATCATTCTTTTGATATTGGTTCCATCTGAGGACAAGGCCGCTCTTGAGGATCTGTCAAAGGAGCTGCGTGGAGAGCTGGTGCGGGCGCCCCTGGCCGGAACTGAGGTTGCAGTGGTTACGCCAACTCTTGCCATTCATCATCTGCCACACACGGCCTGCGACATAGCTGAGTATCTGCGCAGGCATGGCTCAAAGACGAACATGTTGGGACTGGCCAGAGGCGTAGGCCGGGAGATCGCCCAGATCAATGAGTATGAGACTGCCCTCATAAACGAGCATGATGCTGCAGTATTCATCTTCGGCAACTTCCAAGAGTGCATTAAGAAGAAGGAGGGCCTTTACCGGAACATCACCGTTCCCGTGGTGGTCACGGGCGGGCCGCAGATCGAGGCCAGTGAGCTTCCTTATGCCTTTGAGTATGTGCCTGCTATTGGCAGAGTGGCTCACAGGGCCAGGAAGGCAACAGAGATTGGAACTTTGGACCGAATAGTGGAATCCATAGGTAGGGCTCTGGACAAAACCAGAACCACCATTGCCAAGGACCCGCTCACCACATCGCCTCCCCGTGTAATGGATGCTGTTCGAGAGCAGGTTCCTGACGTGATGTTTTCCTATTCGCCGTTGCCAATAGCCCTCAATCTCAACGGAGTGCGTGTAAAGCTTCCCTTTGAGGCCTACAAGGATGCAGTCAGTGCCGTGAGCTTCGACGAAGGGGTAAAGCTCGGCGAAATTGCGACCATCAGGCCGTCGCGCATGAAAGACTATATACTTGTGAGGATATTGCCTGCATCTGAGACAGGGTTTGTCTTCTAAACCCGGGCGATCTCAAACAAGATGTATCGGCTCGATTGGGCAGGCCGGAGGAAATATCATCATGAGCTTCGAGAATGAGCTGGACGCCATTTTGGTCAAGGGAAAGGAGAAAGCTGCAAGAGATATCCTGAAATCGGTGGAGGATGCTTATGGAGAAATTCCTTATGTTTTTCAATTTATGCAGGACAATCCTGAGATCCTCATCACCAAGGTGTTGCATAACAATGCCATTCAGAGAAGCTCGGGTCTAGATGCAAAGACCATCGAGCTGATATCAGTTGCCGTGTCAGCAGCGATGAGGTGCAGCCACTGCCTGAAACTGCACATTCGGATAGCCACCAATATGGGCATCCCGGAAGACCAGATTGCTGCAGCTGTATTTTTAGCGGGAAACCTGGCATCGGCGAGCGTGCTGGCTACTGCTACCCGCCACCTGGACGAGGAACGGGAGGTCTGCCGAGTCTGCGAGATAGGCAGCGAAGCCTGTGAGATTAACGGGGATATTAAAAGTGAGTAATCTGATATTATTAAGATCAGATTATTAGAGGAAACATGTATAATAAAATAGTTATTAATTGTTTGAGGGGCTTAAAGCATGTAGAAATCGATGATTTTAAGAGAGTAAATCTATTAGTTGGGAATAATAATTCTGGAAAGACAACCATTCTTGAAAGCCTGTTTCTTCTAATAAATCCTAGCAATGCGGAATTGCCGCTAAAGATAAATCGATTTAGAGGCTATATTTCGTTGGATGAAAATTATTGGAGAACCATATTCTATCGGATGGATGTAGATTCCAAGATCGAGATCTCTGCAGAACTCAATGACATCATGGAGAATAGGCAGCTTATTATTTGGCCACGATCTGAAATAATGGACATTCAACGAGTATCATCTGTTGAAAAAGAGATAGATACTCCAAAAAATAGCTATTCTGGGGCCTCGACTCTAATTAATGGACTTAATTTGAGCTTTGCCATAACTGTAGATAATAAATCAAAAGAATACTTTTCTCAGATTTATGCGATAGGGCCAGATGTAAAAGCAGAAATACCAAAAGAATATCATGAAAAGCTATCAGGAATGTATGTTGGGCCCAATATAAATTTTATGGAGATTGCGAGGCTTTTTAGTAAAGTACAGATTAATAAAAGAATTCCGAAGCTCATAAGAGTACTGAAGAGAATCGAGCCTGCTCTAGAAGGACTATCGATTGGACTTGATGGCATTATCTATTGCGATATTGGCCTGGATAGGCTAATGCCGATCAACGTCATGGGTGGAGGAATTTTAAGAATCCTTCAAATAATCTTGGCTATCTCAGATACGCAAGATGGCATCGTTTTAATTGATGAAATTGAAAACGGACTACATTATTCTTCACAAAGGATACTATGGGATGCCATCTTTGAGTCAGCTATTGAATTCAATGTCCAAGTATTTGCCACCACCCATTCTTTAGAGTGCATAAATGAGTTCAGCTCTTCTTACGCTGCCTCCAGATTTTCCTCGGACGATGATCAGATTCGCCTCTTTAGATTAGAGCGAAATGGAGACGACTTCTCCGTGATAAGCTACAATGATAAGATATTGGCAGCGTCTCTTGTTAGCGGTTGGGAGGTTCGCTGATGTCTGCTGCTATAAAATTCAGCAGAATTATGGCCGTAGAAGGAAAAGATGAGGTTCATTTTTTTACATGTTTATTGAATTATCTGGGTAAAGAAAATTTTGAGATCGTTGATATTGGCGGCACAGTACAATTCAATGATAAATTTCCTGCATTGATTAAAAGGAGTGGCTTTTCAAGAGTAGAAAAATTAGCAATTATAAGAGATGCAGAAGACAGTGCCGAGAATGCTTTTAAAAGTATAAAAAATATAATGATAAAAGAGCGCATTACGCCACCAGAAAGACCTGGCCAATTCAGCTCAGGAAGACCAAATATAGGTATTTTCATTATGCCAGGAGATTTCAAAAAAGGAATGCTGGAGGATTTGTGCTTAAGGACCGTCAAAGATAATCCGGCATTAAAGTGTGCAGAAGCATTTATTGAATGTGCATTGAAATTGAATCATCCACCGAAGAACATTGCAAAGGCAAAAGCTCAAGCATTTCTGGCTGTGATGCCTGAGATTGTCAGCAGTGTTGGAATTGGGGCTGAGAAGGACTACTGGGATTTCAGTTCGGACGAGCTAAAAAATCTAAAGATATTTTTGAATGACTTTGCATAAGCTTTAATGCATACGCCTCAAGTCACATAATGACAATAAATTCAAAAGAAAATTCTGAATACACTGCACGATGGTGGGAAGGGGCTGAAGGCCATCGCTTCGCCCTCGAGGTCCTGCAGCTGCCGCTGCGACGAATGATTCTCAGGGTCATCGCTAGCGGCATGAAAAGCACTGATCAGATCGAGCGGGAGCTTGGCATCAGAAGCACTCTGGCAGAGTACCATCTCGCAATGCTTGAGAAGGCCCTGGTGATCGAGAGATATGAAGGTGGCTGGAGGGCTACCTCCACAGGCCAGCTCTATCTGGACAAGGTGGAGGCCGGGCGTTGATAGTTCGCATCGTAGCCGTAGGCAGACTGCGGGAGAGATACTGGCATGATGCTGCCGCAGATTTCGTCCGACGGCTTCGTCCTTATGCCCGCCTGGAGATCCTGGAAGTGGCCGAGGCCCGCATCAAGGATCCGGTCTCCCAGGCAGAAGAAAAAAAGGCCATGCAGGAGGAGGGACGAGCCATTATCGAGAGGCTGAAGGGCCACAGCGGCCAGGTAGTAGCTTTAGACCGGCTGGGAAAAAGCCTAGACTCGCCACAGATCGGAGAGTGGCTGAACAGGATGGTTCTCGAGGGACGAACTGAGCTGGCCTTTGTGATCGGCGGCCCGCTCGGCCTTGCTTCGGAGGTCCTGGAGAGTGCCGATATGTCTCTATCGTTCTCCAAAATGACATTTCCCCATCAGATGATGAGGGTAATTCTTCTTGAGCAGATCTACAGAGGTTTTCGCATAATGCATGGCGAGCCGTATCATAAGTAATTTTATGATAGTCACTCATGCGCGCACGCCTGCGCACGCGTGGGCGTGGTCCTGCGGGCACTTCTGCAGAAGGGGCCAGACGCGCTGAGGCACACTGCTGGGACTGGCAGACGGCACATCCGGCTTTAACCCCAATGTTAGTAACCTTGAGTTAGTATTATATACTTAGACTGATCCACATGAGTCTATAACGAGGATTCAAATGAGCAAAGATTACAGCACCAGGCTGGATGAGGCAAGGTCCTTGCCGGATATCTTCGAACTCGTCAAATCATTGGTCCTGAAGAGCATGGGCAAGAGCCGGGGAGGCCTGATGTTGGGGATGGCCAACCTGGGAAATAATCCCCAGGGATTTTTCGGTGGCTTCTTTACTACAGGCTCCAATGTCATCGTCCTCAACAAAATCCCTCTGCAGAGAATTAAAGAGACCCGCCCAGAGCTTTACAAGCCCTATGTCTTCAATATCTTGCTGCATGAATACATCCATTCGCTGGGCTTTTTGGACGAGGCAGATGTCAGGTCAAGGGTTTTTGCCATCAGCAAAGAGGCCCTGGGCACAGAGCATTTGGCCACCCAGATGGCAGCCAATGCGAGCGATTTCATCAAGCATCTGGCTTATCCGGACGTATCCTGGAAGGCAGAGGACGGGGGACTTGAGCTTGTAGACGGCTTCGACAGATCGAGCGCCTCCTACATAGGATAGAATTCAATCTATTTTTTCAAAATTAAGTGTACTTGCCTGTTCTCCACCGAAGACTATTAATGCTGCTTCTACGCAAATTGCCTTGAAAAATAGCAAATCAACTTGATTAATCATATGGTGGTGAATTTATTAGGCTTACAAGTTGGCTGATCATACTGGCCATCCTATCTATCTCTGCATCGGCGGATGGCAACCAGTCGATAGTCCTCACGGATGAAGACGGGCGCAGCGTTCCGGTGCCCTTAAATCCTGAACGCATAGTCTGCCTCTCACCGGGAGCCGCTGAGGTGCTCTGTGCCCTGGATGCTCAGGACAAAATTGTAGCTGTGACGAAAGACTGCAATAAACCGGCGAGACTATTGGAAAAGGAGATCGTAGGCGAGTCGGGCAGACATGCAGACATCGAACGGATACTTGAGATCCAGCCAGACCTCGTTATTGCAAAAACCGGATCTCTCTTTCCCAAAGACGACGAGGAAAAGCTCACGGATTATGGCATTGCGGTTCTGAGGTACAGGGTGCTGCATATCGATGCCCTGCTGCCCATGATCGACGATCTTGGAAGGATTCTGCAAAAGGATGAGCAGGCAGAGGAGATGGTGAATTGGATCAACGGCTACTATCAGACAATACTCAATCGAGTTGGAAAGCTGCCTGATGAAGAGTTGCCCACGGTCTATTTCATGTCAATGGGACACATGGACTGGACGGGAAACAATGCTTCCACAGGGAACATCAGAATAAATGAGGCAGGGGGCAGAAATATTGCTGCCGATCTTCCAGTTACCGTTCCTCATGTTGAGATGGAATGGATCATCGATCAGAATCCTCAGGTCATCATCTATTCCATGTCAGACGAGCAGCATCAAGGGACTTATCCCAGCATCGAGGAGATGAAGTCCAAACAAGAGGAGATCATGTCCCAGCCGGGCTTCGAGATCATCGATGCCGTAAAGACAGGAAGGGTGTACATCGCCGACATCAATATGGCAAGCGGGCTATCGGAAATGGTGACAATGCTCTACTATGCCAAATGGCTGCATCCAGACCTATTCGAAGATATTGACCCGAGATCGGTTCATAACGAGATGCTGAAGAAATATGCCCACACGGACATAGACGATATCCATCAGGTCTACCCTGAGTGACACATTGGTTGCGACCTTCGGGATAGACTGCAATTTCAGGCCAAAACAAAATCAATTTTTTATGCCTAAATGTTCTCCGAACTCAATATATAATATTCAGCTTTGAATCCAGATAAATCATTGACTCAAAGAAGAGTGCCATAGCCACACCGGAGAGCAATCCTAGCAATATCCCCTGCAGCATTCCCGAGAAAAGTCCCAGCAATGCACCAAGGAAAAGCCCGTATCCTAACGCAAATATAGATCCTATGGCCATTATTCCTCCTAAACGTAATAGACGTACCTGTTGAAGTCTTCTTTATCCGGGAAGGATATGGCCCCCTCCGGGCAGTGCCCTTGACAGCCGGTGCACAGCATCACGCATTCATAGGGATTGGCGACCGAGATAGATCCATCCTCTTCAAGGGAGTAAACTCCTTTGGGGCAAAAAGACAGGCAGATCCTGCATTTTTTGCAGAGATTCGTATCAATGCTCGGAAACCAATCGATCCTATCTCTGGGCTGCGTCAGCCTGCGTCTCTCGCCGACCATATGCATTATCTTGCTTTTCTTCTGCGGATCGTTGCCTGCAAGGATGGTCTTCAGTATGACCTCGACCTTGAGCTTGAGGGGCATATTGGCGGTCATTGCCCAGGATGCTGCCTTTAAGGATCTCTTTTTCTTGTGAGACATGGCTTCATCCTGCAGTCATCTCAGAAATCTTTTGTGACTTATGGCATCAGCATCAATTCCAGGACAAAAGCATGCGAGCAATTGAAATCGTTCAAATAGCTTGCAGGCCTCTGTCCCCGGAAAATCCATGCATTCCTCCGTATCCATTGATGAGCCGAAACCGGCCCTAATATCTGATGATTTGTTCGCCAAGACCTAATCACTTCAATTCAACTTATTTGGAATAAGATCAAATGCAATTGATTTAAAGCTTTCGGGCGAGGTTCGTTCAATGTAATTTAAGTTGATAAATAAAAAAGTTAAATTATAAATTACTGGTTGGACTTGCCCGGAGTGGGTGTAGTGCTCTCTTTCCAATCTCCGCCATCCGGAATTCTGGCAAAGGATACATCTGGTTCGGTGGCGTTGTACTCCTTCTCATCGACGAGGCTTCCAGCCGCATCAAAGAGCTTTATGCAGTCACCATCATTTCCCTGAAATACGCTGCTCTCGGTAACGTTGATCGTCAGGAATCCTCCTGGAATTATAATTGTGCCATCAGGCAGCTTATACTCACCAGGGGTTGATCTGAAGACGGTATCCATGAGCACATATCCGCCGATATCAATAGGCTCATTGCCGGAGTTGAAAATCTCCACAAACTCATCATCCATCCCGCTGACCTCACCATTCTGATTCCAATCTGATACGGGATTGGAGAGCATCTCGTTGATCACAATGCTTGCGGATGCCGCATTGGCAGCCAGTATTGCCAAGAGAATGCAAACAGCAAAAACCAATCTGAGGCTATTGTTCGCCAAACACGTATCCCTCCTGCAGTTTAACGAAACTCTTTGAAGGCTTCCTTTGTATGCTGGACGAAGATCTCTGCAATACCGTCATTCTCACCCATTCCTTTGAGGTTGAAGTCAACATGGATTCCCTCTTTCTCAAACATGCTCTTCCAGGAATCGCTCTCATTGCCTGTAAGATCATTTAAAGCATGGTCTCCGGCAACAATCATGAAGGGCATCAACCTGACGCTTTTGACTTCGGACTCCTTGAGATCTTCCAATACATCCTCAAATGTTGGATATCCTTCTACTGTG
>CAZFFD010000046.1:13772-21876 GCA_964518035.1 uncultured Methanotrichaceae archaeon
GGACTCCTTGAGATCTTCCAATACATCCTCAAATGTTGGATATCCTTCTACTGTGCCCATGAATACATTCTTGTGATCCTCAGCCAGTATGTTTGCCATCTGGCAATAAGCGCTGTTGGCAGGATGCTCTGTGCCATGCCCCATGAAGACGACTGCAGTATCATCGGCATCTCTTGGGCTTTTCTGGGGCGTCCTATTGGTACCTGTGGTGGACTCGTCAAACTGCGAGGCCAATGCAGCAGACACATTCCTGTAGTCATCATTGCTCATGAGAAGAGGCATGCCGATTGTAAGATTCTTGAAGCCGAACTTGCCTTCGATGCCCTTGATGTTATCCACGATGTTGGCCATGTCATGGAACTCCTCGCCGGGAATAACATGCAAAGACTGAACCACAACATTGACATAGCCCTCATTGTTAAGCCTGGAAAGCGCAGTCAATGGATTATCTATTGAGATGTTGTCTCTTTGCTGAATCTTGCGCCGGATGTAGTCAGATGTGAATGCGATCTGAATCTTAGCGTCAGGAAACTCCATCTTATAAATTCGTTCGATGTTCTCGTAGGCAGCCTGAGCCTCTGGGTAGCTTGTGCCGAACATCACCAGCAGAATAGCCGACTCACCCCTGGCAGGCCTGTCCATAGTCCCATTGGCGGGAGCGATAAAAGCCAGAGCAAGCATAGCGGCTATTCCAATCTGCGATCGTTTCATCTTATCATCTCTGTAAACTTTAATTGAGTTAACACAAGCTAATTAGATAAAGTATAAAAGGCTAACGCCCATAATAGGATTTCACGCTCGCGCCTCCCTGATTTGCCGCAGCGGCATGATCACCGGCCTGTCTGACAGGCTCCGAACAGCAGCCTCCACTCGGTAAACTGATGCAATGTTCTCCTCGGTTATGACTGAATATGGGTCGCCTGCGGCCACGATCTTGCCCTTCTTCATCATGATGATTCGGTCCGAATAGTAGGAGGCGAGATTGAGATCATGTAAAGCCATGATTGCTGTGATCTCCTTCTTCTTCACGACATCTCGAATTATGTTCATGACGTCCAGTTGATGCCAGATGTCGAGGTTGCTTGTGGGCTCGTCAAGCAGCATCACCTCTGCCTCCTGAACCAGTGCTCTGGCTATCAGGACCTTCTGCTGCTGTCCTCCGGAAAGCTCTCCGAAGTTGCTCATGGCAAGCTTCTCGATATCAAGAAGCCTTAAAACCTCCCAGACCTTCTTCTCGTCCTTGTCGCTTCCGAGCCACCCGATGTGAGGCCTTCTGCCCATGAGGATGGTATCGAAGACGTTTGTGGGAAAGATGCGCACCGAACTCTGCGGAACATATGACAGATATTTGGCCATATCCATCCTGCTCATCTTTGTCACATCCTTCCGATCTATGAGAATGCTTCCACCCTGAGGTGCCGCGATCCTGTCTATGCACTTGATCAAAGTCGACTTTCCTGAGCCGTTCGGTCCAACTATTGTGACCAGCTTTGAGGGAGCAATCTCAAAGTTGACGTTTTCCAGGATACGATTGCTGGTGTAGCCGAAGACTATGTCTTTGGCCTGTAATTTGATCATCATGTCCAAAACTCCTTTCGCTTGCCCTTCATCATGAGGTACATGAAGAACGGGACTCCCACAATGGATGTCATGATCCCGGTGGGTATGATGGTTGGTGCTATCAGATTCATTCCTATTGCATCTGCGGACATCAAGACCAGCCCGCCGAGCACTCCTGAGGCAGGGATAAGAAAACGGTGATCTCCACCTATGACCATGCGGGCCATGTGAGGCGCAACCAGTCCAACGAATGCTATGGGTCCCATGAAACAGACAATAGTCGCAACAAGAAGGCTGCTGACCACCATGATGAATATTCGGGTCCTCTCTGCATTGACCCCGATGCTTTTGGCGGTCTCGTCTCCAGCAGTCATGATGTTCAGGTCCCAGCACTTGGTCATGAGAAGCGGGATACAGATAAGGAATATGATCAACAGCAGTTGGGAGTTGGTCCAGGAGAAGGCAGCCAGGTCTCCCATGCCCCAGTTCGTCATGAGCCGAAGCTGATCGTCAGTGGCAAAGTACTTGAGAAGCTGGCTCATGGCCGAGAAAAAGTAGTTCACGGCAATTCCTGCTAGCACCAGGTTCTCTGATGTGGCCCCCTTGATTGCCGCAAGGCCGATTATGAAAAAAGAGCACAGGAGAGCGCAGAAGAATGCATTGCCTATGATGAAGTAGGGCCCTCCTAAAATGGAAAAGCCGATGACTGCCGCCACAGATATGCCGAACTGTGCTCCGGAGGTGATTCCAAGAGTGAACGGGCTCGCCAGGGGATTTTTGAGGACGGCCTGCATAACACATCCACATATTCCCAGACCAAAACCGGCCATTATCCCGCCCAGGATCCGAGGAAACCTGATATTCCAGACCACGCGGGATGTCAGAGCATCCACTGTAAAGTAGTCCGGCCAGAATCGGGCTAAGAGAGCCGAATAGGAATCAGTCACAGAAATGTTCAGAGGGCCTAAAGTGATTATGATTCCCGTGAGAAGCGCCAGCAGGGCAACTATGCCCAAAACAAAGAAAATTCGGATGAACTTGAATCTCTCGTGGGCTATCTCCGGATTGCTCTTCTTTCCTGCCCTCCTGGCCCTGGTTTGGCTGGCATCAGGCTTGCCCCGAAAGAAAAGCGTCCGAAAGCTCGTCATTTATTATTACCTGCCACCGCCCGGGCCAGCCCTATAAAAAGAGGAAGGTCCGAATCCTTGTGTCCGCTGTCTGAGCCTGTTGAAACCACAATCAAATTCTTCTCCTTGGCGATCTCGGTCAGAGTCTGAAACTCCCGCAGCTTCAAGGCGCTCGGCTTGTTCTCATACATATCTGCAGCCTCGTTCATCTTCTTTGAGGCCTGGAACTCTCCTTCCGCCAGGATTATTCGGGCTCTCTTTTCCCTCTCTGCCTCTGCCTGCCGGGCAATAGCTCTCAGCATGTTCTCGGGGAGGGAGACGTCTCTCATGGTGACCATGACCACATGCATACCCCAGGGCTCAGTGATCTTATCCAAAATCTCCTTGATCCTTTTGTTGAGGTCATCTCTATCGGAGAGGATGGTGTCAAGCTCGTTTTGGCCCAGAGTATCACGCAACGTAGTTTGAGCCAGGAGGAGTGTGGCAGCCTCGAAGTCTTCCACCTCGATTATGGCTCTGGTGGCGTCCACTACCTTGTAGTAGATGACTGCATCAACCTCGAGGGTGACATTGTCGCTGGAAATCACCGTCTGCTTGGGTACATCCAGCTCCCTTACCCTCATATCCACTCGAACCATTTTGTCCATGAGGGGAATGAGAGCAAAGAGGCCTGGACCTCTCTCCCTCTTGATCTTGCCCAGGCGAAATATCACTGCTCTTTCGTATTGTCTTACTACCCGGATGGATAAGGCCAAAATTCCTACAACAATAGCCGATCCGGCCAGAAGGGAAATTGAAACCATTTGAATATCCTCCTAGATCTGAGGGGCCTCGCCCTTCTGCCAGGAGATCAAAGCCTGTTTATGATGCCGGTTTAAGAACAGTCCATCTCCTTCTTTCACGAGCCTCTGGGAAAGGAACTCCCGGAGTTGCGGCTCTTTATCAGCCGGCAGCTCATGCATCCCTTTCCACTCGGCTACAGCCTCATCAAGGCTCTTGTACTGTTCTTTGGAGTTCCACTGCATGATCTTGATGTCCGCAAGAATGCCCATATCTGCGAGCAGGTTATAGATTATCAGATAGCCTGCCGGGCCTATCTCATCCCTGCCTGGTCTGCCATGTCTTCCTTCTCTCTCCTTCATCATGAACTTTCCAAATCCGTCGTCCCTCTTGCCATCGACAAAGGTAAAGATGTAGACCGCCCTTTTTGCCAAAGAATCCATTTTAGCCAGGGCAGCTTTCATGTCATAGACGCCAAGAGAATTTGAGGAGAGGACAACATCGTGTTTCTCCAGCTCACCGTCAGCCACGTCCTGCCAGCTTTTTTGGATGCATTGTATGTTTTTCAGGCCTTCAGCCGCCATATTTTCCTTCAGGCAAGAGAGCATCCCCGTCGATTGATCGAGAGCGGTCACGCTTTTAGCTATGCGAGCCATGGGCAGGGCCAGCCTGCCGGTGCCGGCCCCTACATCCAGCACGGTCTCGTTGGCAGTGAGGCCGAGCATTGCCACCTGGCTGTTGGCCCTTTCCTTGTTCTTCATGACCCGTTTGTTGAACTGCTGGGCTCTCTCATCCCAGTGAGATACCAGATCTCTGCCATGATCGGAAAATCCCCTTTTATGGGTGGCCTTCCACAGCTCGTCCCAATTGATGATTCCGGTCATTTCTTCCACCTAGAGGCTGTCCAGGTACTCTCTGGGCCAGACAAGGTAATCGGCATACTCGGTAAATACGCCATCTACTCCCAGGAAGGCCTTGAAAATCTCGTTGCCCTCTTTCTCGATATCCAGATCCTTGAACTCATCTGGATGGAGCAGCTTTGCCATGTAGATCATGTTCAGGAGATTTCTGTCTGGTGGAGTGCCGCGGCAGTGTGGAGAGAAGCAATTATAGACATCGCCGTTCTTGATGGCTGCAATAGAAGACAGCTCCGGGCTATTCTTTATGAAGTCGAGACCAGTGTTGTTTCCTGCTGCACTATTTGCTATGAGAATATAATCCGGATCCCAGGCGATGATCTGCTCTAAGGCGATGTTAACGCTCGAACCGTTGACCTCGGAGGCGACATTTCTTCCGCCTGCTATTGTCAAGGGGTCATATTTTGGCTCAGAGCGGGTGAAGTCCCTGCCCTCTTTTGGATCATAAAAGCCTTTGGTCGCGCCTCTTGAGGCAAAGTAGACCTTGGGTTTATCCTCGTCCTTCATCTTATCGGTTACCGATTTTATCATGTCCACCTTGCCCTTGATAAAGGATATCAGCTCATCGGCTTTGTCCTCGGCATCCAAAGCCTCTCCGGCCACTCTGATGCTGGAGAAATATCCCTCATCACCAAGGTTCCAGCCCTGTCCTCCCAGGACAACTATGGGGCATCCGATCTTTTCCTCAAATGCCTCGGCATCCTTGAGGCTTCCGCAGAAGATTATATCTGGCGTGAGTGCGGCGATCTGCTCATAATAGATGTCGTATCTGGTGCTGATCTCAGGTAGATCGGGCATGCGGCCATCGATGATGGTATGATAGCAATCAACGCAGCCCACAGTATTATTTGAGGCATCTGCGCCGGTCGGACAGAGGCATGTCTTTGTTGACTGCTCTCCAGCTATCAGTTTGTCTCCATATCCTAGAGCTACTACGATTCTGGCCTCGTCAGGTGATCGAGTGACAATCCTCTCAACCGGCTTGTCCAGAGTGATCTCTCTGCCTTGAGTATCTGTGAATGTTTTTGGATATGATGCCATTGCCGAAAAGCTCAAAAATAGTATTGAGCAAATCAGTATTGCGAGCATCGGCCTATTCAATATATTGCGTTTATTCATTCATTTCCCTCCAATTATTTTCAGATGGGGTTTCAGGTCTTTTAATCACCAATATTTGCATTAATGCACCTTTAGTGCTAAGTAATGGTAGATACTTAAAACTTTTCGTTAATTGTCAATATAAATAACATATGAAATCTGAAAGTACCATTTGCTACAAAAAAAAGAATGGAAAAGCGATGATCAATACTGAACCAGCCCACCCTCCGCTTTGACCTTTAATACGGATCTCTCGAAGACAAACAGGCTCAAGGGCAGGAGGATGATCGAGAACAGAGCCAATATGAGGATATCGGGAGCGAGGCTTCCGAGAGTGTACCCCTGCAGGATGGCATGCCTCATGCCGCTGACGGAGTAGGTGATGGGCAGAATATGGGAGATGTTCTGCAGCCAGCCTGGGAAGACCTCGATTGGAAAGAGCACGCCTCCGAAGAGCTCGGATGAGCCCATGAGCAGCATATTGATGGGGTCTCCTCTCTTGAAGACCATTATGAAGCTGGCCGACAATATCCCGATGCTGGAAAAGCAAATTATGGTGAGAATCAGGATTATGAGAGCACCGAGGACATTGGCGTGCGTCATGTCTACTCCCAAGAATATGCCAATAACCAGATAGAGGAAAACCCTAAATGATGCGAATATGAAGCTCCAGAGCGATGAGAGGGCTATGATGCTGGAGGTGCTGGTAGGCGTCACCATCATGGCCTCCAAAGTGCCCATCATCTGCTCGTCTCTCACGCTCTCTGAGAAGCTTCTTAGAGAGATCATGAGATAGCCTGAGAAAGCCATGCCTATCAGGACGAATGAGAAATAGTCGCCTCCGTAGGGCTCCAAGTATTTGGCTGCCGCGTCGCCCATCATCTTGGCAATGAAGTAATAGGTCAGGATGTTGAAGAGCATGAAGAACATTCGCAAGAAAAAATCGAATTTATAGCTCATCTGCAGCAGATATCCCCGTTTTATAAACCATAATGCCTTTTCAAATGCCATAAAAATTCCCTTCACCTGCCATCAATACCCCTTTCTCTTCATGTTGCCAAAGCCCCGCCCCCGCTTCCTCTGTCTCGGAATTGCAAAAGGAACATGAGAAGCATTTTCTTCCTCGAATGATTTGCCGGTATAAAATGAAAAGACTTCTCCCAGCGTGCTGCTTTCCGATAGGGATTTTTTAAGCTCTCCAGGGCTTCCCTGAACCTTGATCCGGCCTTCGTCGAGGATTGCTATGGTATCGCACAGTTGTTCGGCCTCATCCAGTTGATGGGTGGAGATGAGAACAGTCTTGCCTCTTTCTGTCACAATATGATCTTTGATGAAGTCCCTCAAGCTCTTGGCCGCGCCCGGGTCCAGGCTTCTGGTCGGCTCATCCATAAAAAGCACCTTTGGGTCATTTAGCAGTCCACGAGCAATGGCCATGCGCTGCTTCATCCCAGCCGAGTAGTTCAGGAAAGGCTCATCTGCCCGGTTTTTGAGGTGGACAACATCAAGAAGCTCCTCTACCCTGGCCTTGACCTGAGACGGAGGCATATTATGTAGTGTGGCAAAGAATTGAAGGTTCTCTCTGCCGGATAGCCTCCAGTAGAAGCTTCTCTCGTCGGTGGTGATGAAGCCTATGGAAGACCTGGCCTGCTGGCCCTCTTTTACGACATTGTAGCCATTGACATAGGCCTCTCCAAAAGTCGGAAGAATGAGTGTGCAGAGTATCTTTATGAGAGTTGATTTTCCGGCTCCGTTGGGGCCAAGTAGGCCTAAAACCTCTCCTTCTTTAACCTTGAGATTTACTCCACTAAGCGTGGTTAACACGTTTCGTTTTCTGGAATTCCTGATTACATCCAAAAAGCCTCGATCCAAGATGAACCTCTTGGTCAGGTCTTTGGTCTCAATTGCGTATGTACCGATAATCTCACATCCATTATCTCATCACATGTCGTTTTATTTTTTGGGTATATAAGACTATTTTGTGCTAAATTGCAGTCTGCAATGAAAACTGAATTAAGCAATCATGATAATTGCTTTGGCATAACTAATGAGTTAACATAGTTACTTTTTTGTTACTAATATGATAGAAATTCTTAAATAAGCAATTATCATATTGGATTCATCGGAGGAATTCAGACGATTGAGAAAAATAAATTGACTGCCACAATCCTTCTCCTGGCATTGATTCCAGGATTGGCCCTGGCGGATAATGCAATAATGGAAGAGCTTGGCGGCAAAGCAGCCAAGGCGGCAATGCAGGATCTTAAGGTTGAAAAGGGAGATGCCAATGTCCTGATCCTGACAAGCGCCGGGCATGCCATCGTCGATGGTCAAACGACACAGGCAGCACTCAAGGGCCTGACAGCAGAGAGCGGAAACAGCCTTGGGGATGCGAACCTATTCCAGGTTCTGCGCCCCTACTGGAAGCCTGTCTGGTTCTTCTTCTTCAATAAAGCCAATGGAGAAGCGGTATTCATGCAGGCCGACAGCAGTGCACTCAACAAGAGCCTTGACGAGTTCAAAGCCCTGTCCAACGATCAGGTCTTTTCCAAGATCTCCAAGGCCAATGTGGACATCGATTATCTGGCAAATCACACTGACGAGGGAAATGCGACATTCAACGGC
>CAZFFD010000047.1:0-21785 GCA_964518035.1 uncultured Methanotrichaceae archaeon
AGGGCATATCAGATATTTATTTAAAAATGTTTCGGATATTTAAGAAGGGAAAATTCAGGATTCGCTCGTTTAAAGTGCGGAATGTGGGCTTAAACAAATGAAAAAACTATAAATAGTATAGGATGAGCTTACACCAATGGTGGAGTGAGCACAATGAGGCCCCTCATTAGCGATGGGAATATATCCAGGCGAATTATAAACGCAGCGTTTTATTTGGCATTGGCCTTGATCTTTGTGACCATAAGCGTCTCTGCGGAGGATACAGTAACAGCAAATACAATCCTTCCGGAAAATATATCCCAACATCCATTTGATTTTTCTGATCTGGTGCTTTTAAACGGTACAGTCTACACAGTGAATATAGAAACCAACTGGGAACGACATCCTTTGCAGGCGCTCGCCATCTCAGGAAAAAGAATAGTCTATGTCGGAGATGACAGGGCTGCCCAAGCATTCATAGGGCCAGACACAGAAGTCATCGACCTATGCGGCAAGATGGTCCTGCCGGGTTTCATAGATGCACACATCCATCCCATGATATCAGTGATGCTGATGGCTGGAGTCGATCTTACCGATGTCAGGACCAGCAATGATTACATACGAAAAGTCAAGGATTACGCAGAAAAGAACAGTGAAGCCAAAGTCATTCGCGGCTTTGGATGGAACTATCCGCCCTTTAACGCCACTGGGCCGACCAGGGAGCTTTTAGATGGAGTTGTATCGGATAAGCCAGTACTTCTGACGGCCATTGACGGCCACTCCTACTGGGCGAACTCCAAAGCGCTGGAGATGGCCAATATCACCAGGGATACCCCTGACCCAGCGGGCGGAAGGATTGAGCGAGACCCAGAGACTGGAGAGCCTTCCGGAACCCTCAGAGAGAGCGCCTGCTTCATGCTGATCAGCTCCAGCCTGCCGCCCATTGGCCAGGATGAGATAAAACAGGGGCTTGCTCAGGTCCTCGATATGGCCAGCAGCGAAGGCATAACAACTCTCCATGACTCTGCAGTAATCTTGAATCAGGTCTCTTCCTACTCCGATCTGGAAAAAGAGGGCAAGCTCAATGTCAGGGTCTTCGGCGAGATGTACTGCAATCAGGCTTTAGGCCTGGACCAAATCCCTTACCTCATGGCCGAACGCAGTAACCACACCTCAGGCCTGTTCAGGCTGAAGACAGCGAAGCTGTTCGCCGATGGCATAATAGAAAGCCACACAGGCTTTCTCCTTGAGCCCTATGCCGATATGCCGGGATTCAGAGGAACTCCTGTATGGACTCCGGAGGCCTTCCGGAATATGACCTCTGCCCTAGATAGAGAAGGCTTCCAGATTGAGGTCCACTGCATGGGAGACGGAGCCGTCCGCACGAGCCTTGATGCCTTCGAGAATGCCAGGAAAGAGAACGGACCGAGGGACTCTCGGCACAAGATCGCCCATATAGAGATAGTATCTCCGGATGATCTGCCCAGGTTTAAGTCTCTTGGAGTAATTCCAGTGCTCCAGCCAATCTGGTTCTACTATACTCCGTTCATAGACAGTGTCACCCTGCCCGCTCTGGGCCAAGAGAGAACTGCTGGCATCTATCCCATGAAGAGCCTAATTGATTCAGGCTCAATTGTGGCTTGCGGGACCGACTGGCCTTTGGCTGTCGACTATCTCACCCTGAGGCCTCTTGATTCCATAAGAACCGGAGTAGTCGGGCTGCCGCTATCAGGAGAGAACAACACCACCAAACAGTTCCATCCTGAAGAGAGAGTTGACCTCAAGACGATGGTGGAGGCCGCCACCTACAACGGAGCATATGCGAGCTTCATGGAAAATGAGACCGGATCCTTAAAGGCGGGAAATCTGGCAGATCTTGTGGTCATAGATAAGGACATCTTCAAGATGCCGGCGGAGGATATCAATAGCGCCAGGGTTCTTATGACTGTTTTGGAGGGGCAGGAGGCATTTCGTAACAGCTCGTCCCTCCCTGCCCCGGAAAGGGCAGATAGATCATCCTGAGCTTATGAGAGATAATCGGCTTGTTCGAAATCCCTTAAAGTGACGCATCCCTGAGAGCCTCATGGCAGCGGCACGACCTCCCATCAGAAATCTCCTGAGAAGCCTGATAGATAATCTCCCTGACGACATCCTGGCTGCTCTTCATGATATCGGCGATATCCTGGATAGAAAGATCGCAGCCCTCAGCCATTCCGGCGGCAGGATTGGTGACGATGCATAGCGAAGCATAGCACAACGCCGCCTCCCTAGCCAGCGCCACCTCCGGATAGCCGGTCATGCCCACAACATCTCCGAACTGGCGCATCATCCTGATCTGAGCAGGCGACTCCAGATGTGGGCCCTCTGCGCAGACATAGACCCCTTCTGCTGCCGGATGTCCGGCTGACAGGGCAGCGTCCGACAGAGCTGCCCGCAGCACCTGGCAATAGGGCCCGCTCATGTCCACATGGACTGCCCGGTCCTCAAAGAATGTATTGGACCGGCATTTGGTGAACTCAACGAAATCCGAGGGCAGAAAGATGCTGCCAGGAGAGTGCCCGGACATGCTGCCCACCGTGTTCGTCGAGATGACCGCAGTTGCGCCCGACCCCTTAGCAGCGGAGACTAGAGCCCTGTAGTTGACCTTATGAGGCGGAAGGTGGCCATCACCGTGACGGGAGATGAAAGCCACTCTGGTTCCTTTCATTCGGCAACGAATTATGGGAACTCTGCCGTAAGGCGTCTCTATCTCGTCCGCCAATCCCTCCATGACAAATCCCACGCCGCCAATTACAGCCAGATCGGAATTCATGAGACAAAATATACCGGCTGCTTTAAAGCATTAATTGCCTCAAATCGGCGGCATGAGCGGTGGCCGGAAGACCCCCTTCTCAGTGATCAGGCCGCTCACCAGCTCAAGGGGCGTAGCATCAAATGCCGGATTGTAGACATCGATGCCATGAGGAGCCAGACGCGTTCCACCCAGGGTGCAGATCTCATCAGGACCCCGCTCCTCCACGATGATATCCGATTCCTCGTGCCGGCGATCAAAGGTGGAGAGAGGCGCGGCGACGTAAAAGGGAATCTTGTGATGCTTGGCCAAAACCGCATGGCTGTAGGTTCCGATCTTGTTGAAGACGACATCTCTCGTGATGCGATCTGCTCCAACAATGACCTTGTTTATCATTCCCTTTCTCATCAGGCTGCCGGACATGCTGTCGCAGATGAGAGTGACCGGGATTTTGTCCGAAGAAAGCTCCCAGGCAGTCAGACGCGATCCCTGATGCAAAGGCCTGGTCTCGCAGGAATAGACATGGATCTGCTTGCCTGCGGCACATGCCGAGCGCACCACCCCTAAAGCAGTTCCCCAGCCAACACAGGCCAATCTGCCGGCATTGCAATGAGTGAGGACACGATCCCCATCATCGAGGAGCTTTGCCCCATTCTTTCCGATGAGCTTGTTGATGCGAATGTCCTCAAGAGCTATGTCTTCTGCCTCGGCGAGAGTGCGCTGCCGAATCTCCTCGACGGTCTCACCAAGGGCGGCAGCCGAGATAGCCCTGTCCACCCCCCAGGAGAGGTTCACGGCAGTCGGCCTGGAGGCTTTGATCATTTCCGCAGCAGTCTCCAGATCAGCCATCATCTCCAGAGCGTTCGTTGTCCGCGAGAGATCTGCTGCCAGAGCCACACCATAGGCTCCTGCAGCTCCGAGCGCTGGAGCGCCCCGCACGCGCAGGAGCTTTATGGCATCGATGAGCTGCCGGATATTTTTTATGCGGATGGGCAATAGCTCGCCTGGCAGAAGGGTCTGATCGATCAGCCACAGTCCTCCATCCCACCAGATGGTCAGCGACTCGCAAGTGCTCAAGAAAAGATCACCTGAAATGATGCTGATATGCCGACAATATTAATTTTTGCTTTCCATAAGATTCCGATCACAATTATCAAGAAGAGAGCTTTTTATAGTTTGAACCAGTTGACTCAATGGCTTTTGCCCTCAGATCGAATTGAGAGATTGCACTTTTGAGGCAGGGATTCTCTGTGGACGCAGAAATCGAGATCAACGCGAACATTGCCGGAATTTGCAGGCGACAATCGATGCCATCCGGAAAAAACAGATCGAGACCCTCCAGAGTCATCTGCTTAATGCTATGGCTGTTGATCACGATGACCCTTGCGGCGACAACATTTGCATCTGAAGCAAGTCAGCCCCAGATCCTGAACTCCTCTAGCTCGGTCAGGGCCTGGAACGGAGACGAACTGCCTGCCGCCCAGAACATCTCCACGACGCCCAAGTTCGATCAGGAGCAACTGGACAGCTTTGGCATATCTGGGCGATCATTGCTTCAGGAAAGCGAGATCATAAACACGCCGCCATCTATCTTTGAGGCAAATGATAACTTGATATCAGCATTGGCCACCATGCTGATCTCCATTGTGTTGGGTCTCGTCATAATCTCAGCTCTGAATATCAGACAGCGGTCTGGAACCGAGAGGGAGCTGAAAGAGAGCGAACAGAAGTACCGGGAGCTATCCCTCCAGTTGCCTCAGACCACATTCGAGCTGGATGCTTATGGCAATCTGATCTTCATCAACCAATTCGGCAGCCATTCCCTGGGCTACAACAAGGACGACCTGAAAGCCGGATTGAACATACAACAGATCATGGCGGATGAAGATCGAGAGAGGATGAAAGAGGATTTCAACCTGGCAATGCAGGGAACAGCTCAGGCAGAAGAATACCGGATAAAGAAAAAGGACGGCAGCACATTTCCAGCCATTGCTTATTCTATACCGATAATCAAAGAGGGCAAGGCGATTGGGCTGAGAGGGATCTTTCTGGACATATCTGAACGAAAACGAACTGAGACGGCCCTGAAGGAATCTGAGAATAAGTTCAGGGTGCTGGCGGAAAAGTCCCTCGTAGGTGTTTACATCGTCCAGGACTGTAAGTTCAAGTACGTCAATCCCAGGTTTGCGGAGATTTTTGGATACAGTGTAGATGAGATGATCCTTAAGATGGGGCCGACGGATCTGACTGACGAAGATGAACTAAAAGGAATAAAAGAAGGAATGATTAACAAGCTAGCCGGCGAGAAAGGCTCTTATTATGAGATTCAAGGGACAACCAAGACAGGAGAGATCGTGGACATCCAGGTCTTTGGATCGATGGCAAATTATGAGTCCAGGCCGGCAGTGATGGGTACTATCCTAGACATAACCGAACGAAAGAGCATAGATCTCGACCTCTTGAGAGCTAAAGAGGCTGCAGAGGCCGCTGCAAGGGCAAAATCGGATTTTCTGGCGAACATGAGCCATGAGATCAGGACGCCAATGAATGCAGTGATAGGAATGACCAGCCTCATTTTGAGAACTGAACTGAGTCCGGAGCAGACTGAGTACATTGTAACTATAAAAAATAGTGGCGAAGCTCTGCTCTCAATCATAAACGATATCCTCGACTTCTCAAGTATCGAGAGAGGAAAGATTGACCTAGAGAAACTTCCGCTCGATTTAAGAGGCTGCATTGAAGAATCAATGAACATAGTCTCTGCCCTCGCCAGCAACAAGGGCCTTGAGCTTCATTATTTCGCGCAGGGATTTATCCCGGAGGCAATTTTTGGAGATGAATCAAGGATACGCCAGATTCTGGTCAACCTGCTCTCCAATGCTGTGAAGTTCACAGAAAAAGGAGAGATCGTGGTCAGGTGCGAGGCAGACGAACTTGATCATGATAAAAACAGATGCCTAATTCACATATCCGTCAGAGATACCGGGATTGGCATACCTCAGGAGACCCAGAAGAAGCTCTTCCAGCCATTCTCGCAGGCCGATGCATCCACTTCAAGAAAATACGGCGGAAATGGACTAGGGCTTGCCATCAGCAAGAGGCTTGTTGAGCTGATGGGCGGCAGAATATGGGTAGAAAGCATCGCCGACATGGGCAGCACATTTCATTTTATATTTCCGGCAGAGGTTTCCACTCTGCCTGCCAAAAAAGCATCGCTCACTCAAACAGATATAGGCCATCCAAGGCCAAACCGGGAACGTTTTATTCTCCTGGCAGAGGACAACATGGTTAACCAGAGGATGGCCACCCTCATGCTCAAGAAGCTGGGGTACAATGCAGATACGGTGACCAACGGCCTGGAGGTTCTCCATGCATTGGAACGGAAAACCTATGACCTGATATTGATGGATGTGCAGATGCCTGAGATGAACGGCCTGGAGGCCACCCGAGAGATACGCCGACGATGGCAGTCCAGTGGTCCGAAAATTGTGGCTTTAACGGCTCATGCCATTGTTGGCGATAGAGAAAGGTGTCTTGACGCCGGAATGGATGACTATCTATGCAAGCCGATCAATATCGAGGACCTCAAGGCAGCCCTAGAACGAGCATTCATCGATGAATAATACATTATTTTATAATTCCTAAAGCGATCTCCATCAAGACTACTGCTAGCGGGATAAGAATAACCAATACAATATATAATATTTCTTGACGGCCAAATGGCCATTCACTCATTTGATTCAATTTGTCCTGTACAATAAACAGATCTTTGAGATGATTCGCACTCTCTTTCGTTGGGATCTCCAGCGATCCATCCATTGCCGCTCTCAGTTGGGAAGAAAATAACTCCATCTTTTCCTTTTTGGTGGAGATCATCATCCTGTGAATTCTGTACTGGGGTAGCAGGAAGTATGCAAAAAGCAGGAAAGCAAAGCTAAAAAACCAGAGCACCATCTGCACTGAGGAAAACTGAGGAGGCACTACGATGTGAAAGAAGCCCCACACGACATAGACTACAGCCGCACAGATGGTGAACTTCGAATATAGTACTCCTATCGAATGAAAATCAGAATACAGCGCACCAATGCGCAACGGAAAGTCTCCAATTTTGTAAACAGTAAGCGCGGTTAGGATCAAAATATATAACCCAGCACCCTCAAGATAGACTGCAAAATAGTATCCCAACTTAAAAGTGAGAAAGGACAAATGGGATTCAAATGACACTAAATGGTAGTCTATCCCAGCCATATGGACAAAAATGATAAAAGCAATTGAGAAAAGGAACATTTTCCTGTTATCGAATATTTCCTCCGCCTGCCTCTGCCAAGCCTTGATGACATCATCAGCAGGCAGATCCACAATTGAGATGAGAATGTCCTCGAAGGACGCAATTCTGCTATGCGCCCAACTGATGATGGCCCCCTCCAGGGCGATTATTACTGAGACGATAAAGAAAGCATCGATATGCATCATTTTATCTTCAGACAAGACCAGAAGGACAGATGAGATCAACAAAAAAATAAGAGAGACGAGCGACCATCCCTGATAGTAAGGAACGGGAATTAATGATATGAGCTTCACCAGATGCGTCTCATTGGATTGCCCATTTGGATCTGATCTTTTTGCAAACATGGATTTGAGATTACCTCATAGATCAATCAAGCATATATAATCCATCGTTAATTTTCGCGACGATAAACCAGTGCGAACATCTAGCAGATCATAAGATGATGTAAACGAGTTATAATATAAATTGTTTCCTGACAGCGATAATGAAAAAATTTTAGCGAATATGCAATATATTCAAGATCATATCATTGATTACCAAAATTATCTGCAATAGAGAATAAAGATAAAGAGCGATTTTGCAGCATAATTGAATAACAAGTGCTGCATTTATTCAAGAACGATCTTTGCATGCATTTCAAAGAAGAGCGATCAAGAAGCCGGATTCATTCAAGCTAGATACACCATGATGATTATCTGACACGCTTCTGCGCCGCGAGCAATTTCCATTGAGATCGGATATCTATTTTTTTCTGGTTGAAGAAGGCAAGGTATCTGACGCCTCAGAAAAGACATTTTGCGTGGCCGTTACATTGTAAAACGTCCTGATTCGCCCACCAGGATAGACAACAGAGAAGCTGGGTATTGCTTCCCTTCGCACAGCCCCAATGCTACCGAATGGCGTGGAGTCAAATAGATAGTAGCCGCTGTTGTATTTGCCTGCGCCTTTTACATGGAGGGAAGCACCGTCTATATCTGCCCGGACAAGCTCGACCTCGCTGTAACCACCCAAAAATGAGATCAATTCGGGCTCCAAGTATCTGCATCCTAAAGCCATGATATAAATGCGGGCAAAGGTGTCAAGAGTATAATTCAGATCAAAGGTGGCATTCTCGCCTTCCAGACGCATGGTCACCTCATTTACATGAAGATACATGCCGCCGTCTTCCGAGCAGGCGGCAAATATGCTGAGGGCAAAAAAAGCCAATATCAGTACAATGAATCGCATCTCTCACCCGACCATCTTCAGGATTGACGGCAAGAACAGCACAACCCCCATTATCACAAGGAAAGCCAGAAAAAGAAGCTGCTGCTTTCTTTGGGCTGATTTGAACTTCGACTCGCATAGCTCATCGCAGAAGTTCTCGTCCGGGCGCACTGCATTGCCGCAGACCAGGCAGTGTTTATGCGGCATTATCTCTGACACCAAATCACCTATGCTTGGTTTGGGAGAGTGAGTAAATAAGGTTTTGCCTGACGACCAGCTGACAGCTCGTGAACAAATTCATAACTTTAAAAATAACATTATTGTATCAAATATACATTATGAAATTTTCTGCAGCGTCGATATTTCAATGAAGAAAAAAGTTGAGGTTTATTTTTCCACTGGAAATAAAGGGGTCTATTCGGAGAAGGTCAACTGCTCCGGCCTGAAGGCACAGAGCCCTCTTGGCCATTTAACCCCATTCATAGCCGGTCCGATTTTGCATTAACTGTGACTTCCTCCCCACCCAGAAGGATGGAGCTTCCTGCTTCCCAGAGCCAACGCTTACCCGGACGATCTGGTCCAGGCCGGAGGTCGATTCTCCACAGGCTATCCCCCTCAGTCCGAGGGTTAAGGATCTTGGTTCAAAGATCCGGTTTGGTTGGGTTTCAAATTTCCGGTCTTCCAACCAGCACTTTCAGCCGAGTTTGGAATTTCTTGGAGAATAATAGTTTCCTATGTATATATAGATATTTGCGGCAACATTGGGGCCAATTCATCTGCACCCTGAAGGGCTGCGGTCTTCCTGGCCCCTACACCCAAAAAGATAAAAGGTTCCTGGAGAATCTGCAGAGCATGCCAAGAATTCCGATGATCATCTTCATGGCCTTGCTCATCTGGCTTTCGCCAGTCGATGGAGCAAGAACTTATATTGTTGACGACAGCGGCTTTGCCAATTACGGCAGCATACAAGAAGCCATCCTTGCTGCCAGCGATGGAGATACAATTTGCATCAAGCCCGGAGTGTACAGTGAAGCGATAACTCTGAACAAAAGCCTCTCCATTGAGCCCCTCATTGGCGAGACAGATCCCATAATCCTGAATGGAGGAGACACTCTGGAGACAGGGATCACCATAACTGCGAACGGCTGTACTCTAGAAGGGCTGACTTTAAAGGATTTTATCGGGTCGGCGATATATGTCCAATCCAACCAAAACACCATCAAAGAAAATACTTTTGAAAACGCAAATCCGGCCATACTGGTTAAGAACTCCAATGAAAACGCAATTGCCGGAAATACGATAACCAACAGCCAGGGAGCAATCGCAATCTGGGAGAACGCCAGCGGCAATTTGATTTCAGAAAACGAGATCATAGGATGCAATGTGTCTGTGCTTGTCCGGGAGGCGACCAATAACCGAATTCTCGACAACAAGATATCCGACGCCTACTGGGGCATATGGCTGGACGAAGCAGACATCTGCGAAGTTGAGGGCAATGATATCGAGACCAAGTATTTCGGCATCCTGGTCCTAAACAGCAGCAACAACAACGCTTCTATGAATAAGGTAAGATTCGGTACTCCAGCATACACCACAACAAATGGAATTACAATCGCGAATTCCAGCGGAATTAGGCTGATGGGAAATGAGATCAATGGCGGCAATATTGGCCTAGGCATTTCCAAGAGCGAAAACGACAAGCTGCAGGAGAATTCGGTCGTCGGCAGCAATTATGCAGTTTACATCAAGGACTCCACTTCAGAGGATTTATTCAAGAACCACATCGAGGGCGCAGAATACGGCATAAGGCTGGATAACTCAGGCAGAAACTCTATTCAACAAAACGAAATCAATAACAGTGCCATTGGCATCGAGATGGCAGCAAGCATGAAAAACAACATCTCGGAAAACCGGCTTGGCGGCATGACGGATACAGCCATTCAGGCCACTTCTTCGAGGGAGAACTCACTTTCCAGCAATCTGATTACAGACAGCTACAGGGGAATCATACTGCTGGAATCACCAGAAAATCTCTTGAAAGACAACCGATTCGAGAAGGTAGATTGGAGCCTTTATGTCGAGGCAGAGAACAGAGAGGGCTTTAACAATTCCATAGACGAATCAAATGTGGCGGACTCCTTGCCCATAGTCTATCTCCTCGGCCAAACCGGCAATCAGATTCGGAATGAAGAGGTCGCCCATATCACGTTAGCATACTGCGATAATATTACGATAGAGAACACAACCATCACCAACGATGCCTTATTCCTCTTCAACTCGGATAATTGCAGAATTCTTGATAACGACATATCGTCATGCTTTGGAATGCGACTGGTAGAGTGCAATGGATCAGAGATATCAGGCAATCGTCTGTTTGGCAATGAATTTAGCGGCATGTTCTTGTACGCCTCAAATTCCAATGAGATTACAGCCAACAATGCTTCGCACAACAACCAAAACGGAATATCCCTCCTGTCCTGCAACCAGAATGTAATTCGCGACAACGTGATGGATTACAATGCAGCAACAGGCATCTGGCTGAATTCCTCATCAGACAACCAGATCTATGAAAACAACATAAGCAACAGCCAGACAGGCATACAGTTAACAATCTCCACAGGAAACAGAATATATCACAACAACTTCCGGGATAACCAGGAGCACTCTCTGGACACAGAAGGCAACAATAGCTGGGACGAGGGGAATGTCACCGGCGGCAACTACTGGAAGAGGCATGTGGCCAAAGGCAACCCAAGCCAGGAATGGCCGAGGATGATCAAAGGAGGAAGCATGCTGGACCGCTATCCATTCCAGGATGAAAACGGCTGGCTGTTAGTCGAAAAAACCGAGATAGCCTCTTTAAATAAATATCCAACCACGATCGATACATAGCTTGCTTATGTCGATCTCAAGAGGTTTGATCGAAATGCTTAAGACGATGAAGTAATGAAGGAAAGAATATGGCAAAGAGAAAGAACGAAGGCAGTGGCCTCCAGTCGTCCGCAGGCCTCATGAGGTACTTCGAGGCAGATGACACTGCAATCAAGCTCAATCCAAAGATGGTACTCGGAGCCTGCATCGGAGCAGGTGTTGTAGTAATGGGACTGAATATCGCCTTTGGCCTCTGGCCTTAGGCGGCATTTGGCCATTGTCCCAATTTTTTTAATGTATGATGAAGGTTCAGCAGAAGATCTCAGGCAACTTTAGAAGCTGGAAAGGTGCAAAAATATTTTGCCGCATTCGAGAGTATATCTCTGCGACCAAAAAAACCTCAATCTCCGTTATCGACGCGATTCAAGGAGCTTTTGAAGAAAAGCCGCTTCTTGGATTGCTGCCTAAATTTATGATGATTTAGGCAGCATGGCTGAATAGCTGCAAAAGTTATTGATCTGGTATTCTGCTGCCACTTATGTTTTGGCGCAGGTGCAATCAAAGATTCCCTGTACGTTTCTGCCTTTTTTGTCCAGCTCGTTCATTTCGAAAAAGCCGCCATTGCAGCAGGGCAGCCATGAATCCTCCTTCTCTTCGTCATCTTCCACATTGTTGAATGTCAGGTTCTCTTTGATGTGGTAAGATCCGAAATAGTCCTCCTCCAGCATAAAGTCTGGACTGTGCCAGGCCTTCATAGCCGTTCCAAGAACTGCAACCTCTTCATCCTCATCTTCGGGCTCATCGTCTTTGGGGATCTCTGAAATCTGTATGCCAGCAAAATGAGCCCTGCCTTCAATCATATCCTCCTCTAATTTCATGGAGGTTTTCTCAGCATCCAGTGAGCTATTGAGGATCAATTCAAGCCCCAATGCATCCTGTATCCTGTTGTTTATGGAGTTGAGGGCATCTCGGTCCTTTATCCAGGTATTCTCATTGACTCTGGAATCGAAGACGATGGCATGGTCTGCATAGTATTGAGTGCCTATAGGCATTGTCGATTTGCCGTATGTGATTTTATGGTCTTCATCCATGTTGATAATGCTGGTCGTATCCTCGTCATCTTCGATTATTTCGCCATCTTCATCGTAAGCTCCGTTGACCCAGGTCATGCTATAATATGAACTCTCTGCATAAATCATGGACTTCGAATCGACCTCGCCGCTTGCATGAGCATTATTTCCTGCCTGAACTCCGTTATTGAATGTTCCTTCTGTTCCAAGGACATCAGGCATCGATGTCCTTCTGTAGGCGGCAAAGAAGCCTGTCCCGGCAACACTCTGCTGCATATCAAATGTGAGATTTTTCGTCTCAGCGGTAGTCGGATTTTCGTATGGCACCATCTCGCTCTCAGCGGAACTCAGTCCTCCTATTATTATTATTATGAGTGACAGCAGTATAATCATTTCTTTCGTATCATTCCCTCCCAGATGGAACAAGACTCTTTATACCATATATTGAATATGCTATTTTAAGTTTTCTTATAGAAATATGATAAAATAACACTCGACGCCCACACCACATCATCATTATATATTAATTTGCAATCGTTCAAATTGAGGGCTAGGGCAATGTGATCGATTGCATTAACTCGTAGGATTGCGAAGGGTGGGGCGTGAAGTCCCCATCCATCATGATGATCTCGCCAACTCCGCAGAGTTTGCGGGAGTTGCGGCGCAGTCGCAATGGATGAAAGCAGAGCCTTTTGTCTTGATTGCTTTCGCATCACTTCTCTCAAGGAGATGTTTTAGATTCACCAGATGGTTCCATATAGCAGGGAGGGAACACCCCGAATCTGTCCGGTGAGGTCCGAACCTCTGCATCGTGAACCTGATATAAGTCATGGCCAACGAAGCAGAAACCGAGAATTCCCGCAAAACAAAGCCCCGATGCCAGAGGGCTACGAGGGCATAAAAACGGAGAAGCAGCAGGGAAGCCCGCTCTTCAGGACGCGGGAGGAGTTCACTCGTCTGATTATGTCTCTGCATTCCAAACATTCGTGCCTCTATAGCATAATTTAGAAAAGATTTTCATACATAGTATGCATGTCGATATCCTTTTATAATTAAAGAAGCTTAACACTTTTTGGTGAAATCATGCACATTCCTGATGGCTATCTGGGGCCATATACCTATATCGCATTGTGGATCATAATGATCCCTATCTGGTATTATGCGGGAAATAAGCTTGGCAGAGAGCTGAAGTCAAGGCAAGTTCCCCTGCTGGCGCTGGCTGCCGCATTTTCCTTTGTAATCATGATGTTCAATGTTCCAATACCAGGAGGAAGCACTGGTCACGCCGTGGGTGCAGCGATAATCGGCATCGTTCTCGGTCCCTGGGCGGGAGTTATTGCCATATCTGTAGCCCTCGTTCTCCAGGCGCTCATGTTCGGTGACGGTGGAATTACTGCAATCGCCGCGAACTGCTTCAACATGGCTGTAATCATGCCCTTTAGCGGTTACTATATCTACAAATTCATTAGCGGCAGTGCTCCTCTCGCCTCATCTCGGCGGATAATCGCATCGGCAGTCGCCGGTTATGTCTCCCTGGCCTTGGCTGCGACCTCTACTGGCATCATGTTCGGGATCCAGCCCCTGCTTCACAAGAGCGCTGAAGGAGTCCCACTTTACATGCCCTACGGTCTTAATGTCACCGTTCCGGCGATGCTATTGGAGCACATATTTGGCTTTTCCATTCTGGAGGCAGTGATTACAGCGCTGATCTTCGTTTATATCCAGAAGACGGATTCATCTCTGTTATATGGGGAGAAGGAAACGGCTCTTGAACGCAAGAGAAAGAAAGGGACGACTGCTTGAGGGATGATTATGGATAAGACTGTAAAGAAACTGGCCATAGGCCTCTTGGTCCTGGTGATTCTATGTCCACTTGGTCTCCTGGCTGTTGGCGAGACATTTGGGGAATGGTCGAATGAGGAGATGCAGGAAAAACTGGGATTTGTGCCGCCTGGCCTCGAAAGCCTCTCTAGTCTATGGAGTGCACCCCTGCCTGATTATGCTCTTCCCGGGAGCGGCGATACCATGACGATGGCCGCGGCTGCGTACATCCTATCAGCAGTCATTGGCGTGGTCCTGTGTGGCGGCTTCCTGTACCTCATAGGAAAGAAGCTCGCTAGGGACTAGCACCACCTTTTTATTTGTTCGCTTTTTTCCAGTTATTAGATGGACTAACATAATACGAATCATAGGAGAACGATGATACCGAACTGGATGAACCAGGCTGATGTCCAACCATGCCATTGCTCAACTGTGAGTCATGGCAAGAAGGGCTTCGTGGGAAAGACCATCGATGGAATTTTAGGTTTCCTCGATGAGGCCTTCCTCTCTGAGACCTTTTCGAGGAGACCTGGGCTTTTGCAGAGCCTTGATCCTAGAGCCAAACTGGTATCCATACTGGCTTTGATCTTCGCGACCAGCCTGATCAGCGACCTGAGGGTTTTGGTTTTCATCTATGCACTGACTCTTTTGTTGTCGTATCAGAGCAAGATCAACATTGGATTTTTTGTCAAAAGAGTCTGGCTCTTCATTCCCATTTTTGCCGGAATAATTGCCCTGCCCATGATCTTCAATATCTTCCTGCCCGGCGATCCACTCTACATCGTGGCCTACCTGGGTGCAGGAGCTCACCTTGGACCATTCTCCTTGCCCGATAGCATATTCATCACCAGGCAGGGCACAATGGCTGCGATCATCTTTACAGTGCGCGTGGCCGCTTGTGTCTCTGCGGTGGTGTTGCTCTTTCTTACCACACCGCAGCAGATCCTTTTCAAGTCCCTGCGCACCGTAGGCGTCCCCAAGATCTATGTGCTTACATTGCAGATGGCCTACAGGTACATCTTCTTGCTCATGGACATGGTGCGGGAGATGTATGTTGCCAAGAAGGCCCGAACCATTCGATCCAGAGGAATAATGGATGACCAGAAGTGGGTCGGAGGACGCATCGGCTATACCCTCGTCAGGTCTCTATCCATGAGCGAGAAGGTTCATATGGCCATGATGTCCAGAGGCTTTAGCGGCGAGGTTCATATCATGCAGGAATTCAAGATGACCAATCGAGACTATCTGTACGGGGCTCTTGCCATATCCATAAGCCTGGTGCTGGTGATGATCTCTCAAAATATCATCAGGGTATAAAAATGATAGCTACAATGGAAACGTTATTTGATTTGAAGAACGTATCATACTCCTATGTGGGAAAGATCGATGCCCTCAAGGATGTAACTCTGAAGATCAACCGTGGAGAGCAGGTCTCCATCATTGGCTCCAATGGATGCGGAAAATCTACGCTTCTGGCTATACTGGATGGTCTTGTGTATCCCACTTCCGGCCAGTTCTATGCCTTTGGTAATCTGGTAAATGAAGATGCCTTTGATGCCATTGCAGACAATGAATTTCGCACCTATTTTCGCACAAAGGTAGGATTCGTATTTCAAAACTCAGATGTTCAGCTATTCTGTCCAACAGTCTATGAGGAGATTGCTTTTGGCCCATTGCAGCTCAACCTCTCGGCTGAGGAGGTTCGGTCCAGGGTAGAGGATGTCCTGGAGATGATGCAGATCGCCAAGCTGCGGGATCGATCGCCTCACACTCTCTCTGGCGGAGAAAAGAAAAAGGTTTGCATTGCCACGGTGCTGGTTAATAATCCCGATGTGCTCTTGTTGGATGAGCCATCCGCGGGCCTGGATCCAAGAACTCAGCTATGGCTGGTTGACCTTCTGGTGGAATTGGGTCGTGCAGGCAAGACGGTGATAACTGCAACCCATGATCTGGAGATCATCGATCAGATCAGCAAGAGGGCGATCATCATGGGCGAAGATCACCAAGTGAAGATGGATCATGATTCAAAGAGCGTTCTCTCCAACTATGAGCTGCTGCTTTCTGCCAATCTGGTGCACGAGCATACCCATCTGCATGGGAAGATGGTGCATGAGCATCTTCATTTTCATGGAAAAGCGCATGAGCATCATTTCGATAAGGATAAAAATTAGCTGAGCTGCAAAAAAAAAAATTTCAGGAAAAAATACAAGTCTGGGAGATGCAGACGGATAAAACGTCTCGCATCTATTTTGCAGAAGTTAGCTCGTGAAATAGATCTGCATTTCTCCCAGATAATTATCCTTTCTATCTACGATTGAGACCAGCTCTCCATTTTCAACCCCCGGATCGGATTCGATGACCTGTCGTGAGAAGAGGCGTCCTCCCCTGGCAACGAATGGGACTGCAGCATCTTTAATCACTACTCTCCTCAAAGAGGATCTTTGGGACATTTCGTTCGCTGACATGAATACTCACCCTGTTTGGAGATGTGCTCCAATAAAAATATAGTCTTAAAAAGTAATAAATCTTTTGGTTAGATTCATAATTCGACCTGGTCAGATCAATGGTTGCGTGATCTATAACCAAAATAAGGTTATGTTAATCTACATGATAAATGCCAATAATATCATGGATTAATCTCGCATAATTGCAGATCTTTTCTCAAACAATAAGCAACAATGGGCGTTTTATAAATATCTAAATAATTACAAAATACACATTATTTATTGCCAGTAATTTTTTAAAAACCGACGAACAACCAAAAGCTTTTTGGATAAGCATTCCCGTATTTTGTATCGTAATGAGTGAAGCGCAGATCGAGATTGGGAATGCAGCAGAATGCGGTGCAGTCCCATCTTTGCGCTTTGCAGTCATGCTTGCTGCCGGAATTATCATCGCCTATTTAGCTGCGACGATTTTTATAATCGACAATGATGCGCGCATGATCATTACGGATATAATTTCAATAGCAGGCAGCGTGCTCGCGGCAGCGAGCATGTATCTTGTAGCGCGACATTCCAAAGGAAGATCCAAGAGGGCATGGAAGATCTTAGCTTTAGCCCTCATGATCAATGCATTTGGAGAGCTCGCCTGGGCGGTCATCGAGGTCATCTTCCATGAAGATCCGTTTCCTTCCATCGCCGACATAGGCTACCTGGCTTTTTATCCACTCTTTGCTGCAGGCATCCTCCTTATGCCGGAGACGCCTCTCTCCAATCGAGAAAAGAGCAAGATCCTTCTTGATGTCGCAATTGTTGCAGTATCTGCAATACTTTTGTTCTGGGTATTTCTCATAGCACCCATTGTGGTTTCTGCAAAGGCAGTTACTCTGGAATTGGCGGTTTCGGTAGCTTATCCTGTCATGGACCTGATTCTATTCCTCGCTCTGGTGGAGCTGCTCTTCAGGAAGCTCGACTCAATGATGCGCTCTCCCGCCTTCATTCTCGCTCTCGGCATGATCGTCTTCGTGATCAGCGATGCCATATTCACCATTCAAACCGAGAGGGGGACCTTCGTCTCAGGAAGCCTCTTTGATGTGGGGTGGCTTATCACTTATATGCTCATAGGCATCGCAGGAGTAATTCAGGTCAATTCGAAGCCTATTGATCCGCCAAAGCCCTCACCTTCCATAGCCTTTGAGCAAGAGAAATGGATTCATTTCTTGCCGTATCTTGGAATTGGTGGGGCATTCTTCCTCCTCATCTGGAGCTATAAATACTCGCATTTGATCAATTACTCCACAGTGGCTGCATCGGTCGGACTGATTATCGTGCTCATGTTCATACGCCAAAAGATGACCTTCGATGAGAGAAATCAACTGCTCAAGACGACTCTCTTGGAGATCGAGGAGCGCAAGCAAGCAGAGTGTGCCCTTTTGGAGTCTGAAGGTCGGCTGGCAGATATTATAAATTTTCTTCCCGATGCCACCTTTGTCATCGACAAAGATAGCAGAGTGATTGCCTGGAACCGCGCCATTGAGAAGATGACCGACGTCAAGGCTGAAAAGATGCTTGGCAAGGGCGACTATGAATACGCGCTGCCCTTCTATGGTGAGAAGAGACCTATACTCATAGACGCGACCGTCGGCACCAACCAGGATCTCGATCGAATATATGATAATGTGAAAAGGCAAGCTGACGGCTCCTTAGTGGCGGAAGCATATATTGTTCGGCTCAGGGATAGGATGGCATATCTGCTATGCAGTGCCTCTGCTCTTTACGATTCGGAAGGAAGATACTGGGGGGCAATTGAATCCATTCGCGATATAACTGATCGAAGGCATGTCGAGATGGAGCTGCAGAGGTCCAAGGAGGAAGCGGAATTGGCCACACGCGCTAAATCTGAGTTCCTGGCCAATATGAGCCATGATATTCGTACTCCCATGAATGCAGTCATTGGATTGACGGGTCTGCTTTTAGACGAAAATCTGACTGAGAAGCAGAGGGAGTACGTCGAGATAATTCGCAACAGTGGAGATACTCTTCTATCCATAATAAATAACATCCTTGATCTCACAAAGATTGAGGCCAATATGATTGAGTTGGAGTGCCAGCCAATCGAGATGCAAAGCTGCATCGAGGCATGTATAGATATCGTGTCGTCATCAGCAGTTGAGAAGGGACTGAAGATGACATATGCCATACAGGATAACACCCCAGAGACGATTTTGGCAGATCCTACGAGGCTCAATCAGATCCTGATTAACTTGCTGCATAACGCCGTGAAGTTCACCAGGAAAGGGGTCGTCTCCGTATCTGTATCCGGCACAAAGCTAGATGATGATTACTATGAACTGCATTTCACTGTGAAAGATACTGGAATAGGCATCCTAAAAGAGAAGATTGGGCTGCTCTTTCAGTCCTTCAGCCAGGTCGATGCCTCGATCGCCCGCAGGTATGGTGGCACAGGTCTCGGTCTGTCGATATGCAAGAAGCTGGTGGAGATGATGGGCGGACGGATCTGGGTTGAAAGCGAGGTGGATAAAGGCTCAGCATTTCATTTTGTGATTCCGGCTAAATCGATCGTCTCCCAGCCTGACGATATCTCCAGCATGAGATCTCTGCCTGAAGGAAATGGGCATGGTCATCTTGACCAGAACCTGTCCATTCTGCTGGCCGAAGACAACACCATAAACCAGATAGTGACCAAGAGGATGCTCAACAAACTCGGCTGTCGGGCGGATGTGGCAGCAAATGGCATAGAAGCCATCCAGGCTCTTGAGAGGCAGCATTACGATGTGGTCTTCATGGATGTGCAGATGCCGGAGATGGACGGCCTTGAGGCCACCAGGGCAATCCGGCAGAGATGGAAGAGCGGCCCCAAGATCATAGCCATGACCGCATCTGCCCTGAAGGGCGACAAAGAGATGTGTCTGGCAGCGGGAATGGATGGCTACATAAGCAAGCCCACCAGGATGGAAGCTCTGAGAGCTGCCCTAATGGCCTGCAGCAAAGAGAGATGATAGCCGGATGCAGATCACCAATCATGTTCATTGTTTGAAGATGCCTTTTCAGATAACAAGCCCGGATGGTCAAAAGATCAATAGATTTGTCTATATCTATCTGATTTATGGAGATGAGATCTGTCTGATCGACAGCGGTGTAGCTCATTGCCAGCAGATCATAATTGACTATCTGCAGGCAACTGGTCGAAAGCCAGAAGACATCACCCGGCTCATCCTCACTCATGCTCACCCCGATCACATTGGGTCAGCCGCAGCGATTAAAAGCATGACTGGATGCATAGTCCATGCTCATGCATTTGAGAGAGCCTGGATTGAAGACATCAACCTGCAGGCTAGAGAGAGGCCCGTTCCAGGGTTCTTCGATTTGGTCGGCGGATCGGTGATTGTCGATAAAACGCTACAAGAGGGTGACGTCCTGCATCTGGGGTGCGATTTGACGCTTCGAGTTCTTCACACGCCCGGGCACTCGCCAGGCTCCATATCGCTCTTGCTTGCCGAGGACGGAGCACTCATGACTTCCGATGCCGTCCCCATTCCGAACGATATGCCAATTTACCAGGATATCTTCGCATCAATAAAGTCTATCGAGAGGCTGGAGGCTCTGCCGGACATCAAGGTCCTCCTCTCTGCGTGGGACGAGCCGCGCAGGGAGGACGATGCTCGCCGTGTGCTTTCTGAGGGACGTAGGCACCTGGAGCACATCCATGAGACTGTCCTCGAGGTTGCCGGAGAAGGACTGCAGCCGGAGGAGCGAGATGCACGACTGAACCCGCCGCAGGAGATGGGCCGCATGGATATATGCCACAAAGTCCTGGTTCGCCTGGGGCTGCCCCCGGTCATGGCCAATCCGCTGGTCGCAGCATCCTTTCAGTCCAGCTTGATGGCATTAGAGATGCAGCAGAAATCGGACCAACGATTTGAGGATGAGGAGAAGATCGTCTGGCTGAAGGACCGCGATTTTCTTGCAAAGATGGGCTACGTTTTAGAGAACTGGAACCTCTTTCCGATTCGCACCGGACCGGTAAGGGCACCGGCTGGAGAGATTCTGATAGGATATGCCGTCTTGAAAAAGACTGTGGCCAAGGCAGAAGAGGGCGGCTTTTGCCGGAGGATCTTTACCCGGAAGGCAGAAACAATGCAAAAGGATGCTCTTTCTGATGGTCTGCCGACAGAGGCCGTCGATCCTCTCCAGGTCGTGGCAGGACGGCCCAGCCGGTGCATTCAACCGCAAGGATAAAGGCCCGTCGCCACATTATGAAATGATGATGGGACGATTCGGGGAGATGAGATGCCAATCAGGATACGCATAGCCACATTCAACCTAATGAACCTGGATGACAGGACCGACCGGTTGCCGAGCCTGGAGGAGCGCATACCTATTTTGCGGCCCCAACTTGTTCGTCTTGATGCAGATATCCTGTGCCTTCAGGAGATCTGCGGCCAGAGGGCACGAGGCAGAAAGGTCCGACTGGATGCGATGAACCAGCTCCTGAAATGCACGCCTTATGAGGGATATAAAAGGGTCATTACCATCGATCCAGATACGAACGAGCCCTTCGATCATCACAATCTTGTTATCCTCAGCCGATACGAAATACTCAATCACGATCAGTATCTGCACGAGTATGCTCCAGCGCCGCGCTACAAGAAGGTCACTGCTCTTCCTGAGGAGGCAGAGGCGAGGGAGATCTCCTGGGAGCGGCCTATTTTGATTGCCAGGGTGAAGCTGCCCAACAACATGATAGTGGACGTGATCAACCTGCACCTCAAAAGCCGTCGGCCCACCAATATCCAAGGTCACAAGCTCACCGATAGGGCCTGGAAGACGGCTTCGGGCTGGGCAGAGGGAGTATTCATCTCATCCATGAAGCGCATCGGCCAGGCCCTGGAGACTAGAATCCTCATCGACCATCTCTTTGATTCTGATCCATGTGCCCTCATAGCCGTCTGCGGGGACTTCAATGAGGAGTTTGATGAGGTATCAATCGAGGCCATCCGGGGCGACGTCGAGAACACTGGCAACATAGATCTTGCCATGCGGGTTCTCGTCCCGACTGAGAGAAACATCCCTGAGCCGGCCCGCTACTCGCTCCTGCACAATGGCCGGGGAAAGATGCTCGATCACATACTGGTCTCCAGGACGATGCTCGCCTACTTCAAGGGCTCCGAGGTGCACAACGAGCTGTTGCATGACGAGTCGATAGTCTTCGCTACAAAGATCTTCTATCCTGAGTCGGACCACGCACCGGTGATCGCCCACTTCGAGCTGCCGGATACCAAGATCAAGTGGCCTAC
>CAZFFD010000048.1:0-13242 GCA_964518035.1 uncultured Methanotrichaceae archaeon
AGGATCTTTCCGTAGTAGGCGGCAAGGGTGCCAGCCTGGGTGAGATGATAAACATTGGCGTTCCGGTGCCTGGCGGATTCGCGGTCACGGCACAGGCCTTCCGGGATTTCATCAACCGGGCGGGCATTGCAAAGAGGCTCTTTGAGGCCCTTGATGTCGATGTTAATCAGGAAAAAGAGCTGCACAAGGCTGAAGAGGCGGCCAAGAAGCTGATCATGGATGCTAAGGTTCCTGAGGACATTGAGCGCGCCATAAAATCCCGCTATGAGGAGCTGTGCAAACAGGAGGGCAAGCAGGTCTTCGTGGCCGTGCGCTCAAGTGCCACTGCCGAGGACCTACCTGATGCCAGCTTCGCAGGCCAGCAGGAGACCTACCTCAATATGCGGGGGGCCGAGGACGTTTTCAATGCAGTTCGCAGGTGTTGGGCCTCTCTTTACGGGGCGCGGGCAATATTCTACCGGGTGGAGCAGGGTTTCGAGCATGACAAGGTCAATCTCTCGGCCATTGTCCAGATGATGGTCGACTCAGAGAAGTCAGGAGTCATGTTTAGCTCCCAGCCCTCTACAGGCGAGCCCCTCGTTGTCATCGAGGGTGCCTGGGGCCTGGGCGAGTCAGTTGTGAGCGGCAGCGTCTCTCCAGACAACTTCGTGGTGGACAGGAAGACAAAAAAGATCGTCAGCAAGTACATCGCCACCAAAGAGATCATGATCATGAGGGACCCCAAGACCCAGAAGACTGTTACTGTCAAGGTCCCGGCTGATAAGAAAGAGGCTGTGGTCCTCACCGACAACGAGGCAGTAGAGCTCGCCAAGTATGCCGAGATTTTGGAGAAGCATTACGGAATTCCCCAGGACATCGAGTGGGGCGTCGAGAAGAATAAGATCTACATCCTCCAGTCCCGGCCTATCACCACCATCAACAATTCTAAGAAGTCTGGGGCATCGGCACAGGCCAGCGGCAAGGTTCTGCTCAATGGTCTGGGAGCAGCTCCAGGAGTGGCTACCGGTGTAGTCCGGTTGATTGCCACCGGCAGAGATCTGGACAAGGTCAAACCTGGAGACATCATGGTCACCAAGATGACCATGCCGGATATGGTCCCAGGCATGAAGCGAGCCGGGGCCATTGTCACAGATGAGGGCGGAATGGCCTGCCATGCTGCAATCGTCAGCCGCGAGCTTGGCTGTCCTGCGGTTGTGGGAACCAAGAAGGCCACATCCGTTCTGAAGGATGGCATGGAGATCACTGTAGACGGCGGAAAGGGAATCGTCTACGAAGGGCGCGTGGCCCTGTCCGCACCCGCCAAGCCTGCAGCAGCAGCCAGTTCTGGCGGAATGGTCGTCTCTAAACCCATAACTGCCACTGAGGTCAAGGTAAATGTCAGCGAGCCTGACCGGGCCGAAGCCGCAGCAGCCACAATGGCAGACGGCGTGGGGCTTTTAAGAATCGAGCACATGATCCTGGGTCTAGGCAAGACACCCAACTGGTACATCAAGAACGGCAAGAGCGAGGAGTACATCGATGAGCTTGTCAAGAACATCAAGATCGTGGCAGATGCATTCTTCCCGAGACCAGTCTGGGTGCGCACCCTGGATGCGCCTACCGACGAGTTCCGGGCAATGGAAGGCGGCGAGAACGAGCCGCATGAGCACAACCCAATGCTCGGCTGGCGCGGCATCAGGCGTGACCTGACTGAGACAGATCACTTCCGCCTGGAGGTCAGAGCCTTCAAAAAGCTGCATGAGATGGGCCTCAGCAACGTCGGCATAATGCTCCCCATGGTGCAGCATGTTTCAGAGTTCCGGAAGGCCAAGGCCATCATGTTCGAGGAGAATCTGGACCTGGAGAAGATCGATGTGGGCATCATGGTCGAGACGCCTGGAGCTGCTCTGACCATCGAGGACTTCATCGAGGACGGAATCGACTTCATATCCTTCGGTACCAACGACCTGACTCAGTACACGCTTGCCGTAGACCGAAACAACGAGAACGTGGCCGGTCTGTACTCCGAGTTGCATCCCGCCATCCTCAAGCTCATCGAGTACGTGGTCGAGCGCTGCAACGAGGCAGGCGTCACGACTTCCATCTGCGGCCAGGCCGGATCCTATCCTGAGATGGCCAAGAGGCTGGTGGAGATAGGCATTACCAGCATTTCTGCCAACATCGATGCAGTGGCAACTGTCAGGGAGACTGTAGCCAGAAGCGAGAAGATCTTGATGCTCAAAGCTCTCCGCAATCGGGAGTAAGGCAAATGAGAGACAAAGCCCTTCCCGAAAGCGAGGTCATGCGCATCTTAGAGGAGACGAGAGCCCGCGACTACAACTATGACCGTTTCTTCTCAACCATGTGCACTCTGCCCCACCCCATCGCGGTAAGGGCTCATGACATGTTCCTGGAGACAAACCTGGGCGATCCAGGTCTGTTTCCGGGCGTGGCCAGGATCGAAGAGCGCGTAGTGGAAATGCTTGGCGAGCTATTGGGCTGTCCTGAAGCTTCAGGCTACATCTCTACAGGCGGCACGGAGTCCAACATCCAGGCCATCCGTGCAGCCAGGAACGAGTCTCGGAAAAGAGATGGAAACATCGTGGTCCCGGCCTCAGCTCACTTCTCCTTCGACAAGATCGGGGATCTCCTCTGTCTCGATGTGAGGAAGGCGGAGCTGGACGAAAGCCTCAGGGTCGACCTCTCGTCAGTCGAGTCATTGATTGACGACAGGACTGTGGCACTGGTCGGCATAGCCGGAACAACCGAGTTCGGCCAGGTGGATCCAATTGAAGGGCTCTCCAGGATTGCTCTCGATCGAGACATTCATCTGCATGTGGATGCCGCGTTTGGCGGTTTTGTCCTGCCCTTCCTGAAAAAGAAGTATGCCTGGGACTTTTCTGTGCCCGGCGTCTCCTCCATCACAATCGATCCCCACAAGATGGGCATGAGCACAATTCCCGCTGGCGGCCTGCTCTTCCGCGGTCAGGAGTGTCTGAGTGCTCTCGAGACCGAAACCCATTATCTGACCAAGGCAAGACAGGCGTCTCTAACAGGCACAAGAAGCGGAGCCGCAGCGGCTGCGACATATGCGGTTATGATGCATCTGGGCCGGGAGGGCTTCGCCGAAATGGTCGATTACTGCATGGATCTCACTTCTCATCTGCTGAATGGAGCCGAAAGGATCGGCGTCCTGCCCTTTATCAAGCCCATTATGAATGTGGTCGCCCTGCGAGTTCCGTCACCTGCAGAGGTGCGCGAGGAGCTGATGAAACGGAATTGGCATGTCTCGATGACCCGTGAGCCCAATCGAGCCCTGCGGCTGATACTCATGAAGCACATGACCAAAGAAAACATTGACCTGTTTCTGGAGGATCTGAAAGCAATCCTGGCAAAATAATTTAATTATATTTTTAAAATATTAAGTAAAAATTAGACAAATATTAGGTCGGGTTCAGAGAACCATCGACCTCCACAGCATATTCCTGGAAAAATTGGTTTTTAAACCTTGTGGCCAATGGCAAAGCGTCTCATTACCTTGTCGATCTTGATCTTTGCTGAGTCGCCGACCTTTGTATCAGCCACGAAGATCACAAATCCTTCCACTCGTGCAATGCCGTCGCCTTCACGTGCAATGTCCTCAATGCTGACTTCGTACTCTTTTCCGACCTCTACCGGGGCAGGAGTGCCCATAGAGGATCTATCTGTATCATAGTCTGCCAAAATACTTCACCGTCCTTTGATAATTAGAAGAGCATTCAGATTTTATGACCGATGGCAAAACGCCTCATTACCTTGTCGATCTTGATTTTTGCCTCGTCGCCGACCTTAGCATCAGCCACGAAGATTACAAATCCTTCTACTCGGGCAATTCCATCGCCTTCGCGGGCAATGTCCTCGATTTTAACATCATACTCATTTCCAACCACTACTGGAGCAGCTGGATCGGATCCACCTGAGGAAGATCCTTCTTCGCCTCTGAACAAATCTTCACCGTCCTTTGCGAAAACCGTAAAAACGCCTTCGCGATTGGCTTCCTCGTTATCCGACTATTAAACCCTTTTGCTGTAAGGCCAATCTATTTCTGTCATGATGCGCCTCATAGCCGGACATGGACTTCCTGGATCGATACAGGGACATAGTGCCGGACTGGGAGGCCTTCCGGGCTATTCAGAGCAGGCCCCTCTACAGCTCTGCCCGCATCAATACACTGAAGATTGAAAGGGAGGTGCTCCTGGAGAGGCTGACGGAAGAGGCTGTGCCCTACCGGAGATTCGACTGGTATCCTCTGGGTCTGAAGATCGATGTAGAGAGCCCCGGCAAGCTTGTGGAGAACCTTCTTGGCCACATCCACATCCAGGAGGAGCTTTCCATGGTTCCGCCACTGGTGTTAGGTCCGATTCCCGGCGAGAGCATCCTGGACCTGTGCGCCTCGCCCGGCAGCAAGACCACTCAGATCTCGGCGATGATGGAGAACCGGGGCCTCGTCATAGCCAACGAGCCTTCTTTAGCCAGGGTGGCAGCCCTGCGCTCCAACTGCGAGCGGCTGGGGGCTATGAACGTGGCCATCACCCGCTACGATGGCCGAAACTTTCCCCGCGGCTCCTTCGATCGGGTCCTCGTAGATGCACCCTGCTCTGCAGAAGGCCGGGAGAGAAGAGGTCCCGGAGTCCTGGAAAGGAGCAACTGCAAGAGATCGCTTGATCTTTCAGTCCTGCAGATTGGTCTACTAAAAAATGCCCTTCGACTGACCAAACCCGGTGGCGTGGTGGTCTATTCCACCTGCACATATGCCCCGGAGGAAAACGAGATGGTAGTCTCGGCTGCTTTAAATGAGATAGCCAAAACGAACGAGTCTGATGAAGCAGAAGAGCCTACCAAAGCTCATCTTGAGAGGGTCGTGATTCCAGGGCTGCAGGAGTGTCCGGGAATTTCTGAGTGGAATGGACGCGATCTGGGCCGGGAGATGAGTCTATCTGCCCGCTATTATCCTCATATGAACAATACTGGAGGATTCTTTGTCGCAAAGATCATCAAGAGTTAGGAATGTCTTTTTGCCTCTGGAACCCGTGGTAGTCGCAGAGCTGTGGGATTTCCGGTTCGGCATTCCAGTGGAGGCGTTCTCAGGATACAGATTTTTTAAGAAGGCTAATAGCATCTGGGCCATAAGCGACGTCGAGCTGCCCCGGCTTTCTTACGAGGCCATCGGCATGAGAATCATGAACTGCAAGGACCGGCCCTGGAAGCCTACAACTGCTGCTTTGCAGGTCTTCGGGAAGTATGCAGCCCGAAATCTGGTCCACCTGGATGCAGATTCCGCCCGGATCTTTCTCGAAGGAAAGAGCCAGGAAGTAGGCGAAGCCGCAGCAATGGAGTGCGAGCCCGGCTATGTGGTGGTATTTTATAGGGGAGAGGTTCTTGGGTGCGGTCTGTACTCACATGGATTGCTGGTCAGCCAGATCCCCAAGGAACGGAGACTGGCCAGCAGGGGAGAGTGAAGACCCTTCATGATCTCGGATGTCTCGATTGCCTCTGGTGCCTTGAAGTCACTGCAAATTGATTGCGATGAGCTGAAACGTCTGTGGCAGCAGCCTCTGCGCCTTTTTCGCCTCTCCAATGCCCTGCGGGAGAAGAGCTGCGGCGATGCCGTATCTTTTGTTGTAAACCGAAATATCAACTTCACAAACATATGCATAGGAACCTGCCGGTTCTGCTCTTTCAAGCACCAAAAGAGCTTCACCCTTACATCCGAGCAGATCTTGGAGCGCGCGGGCGAGGCCGAGAGGCTCGGGGCAACTGAGATCTGCCTGCAAGGAGGTCTCGCTCCCGGCATGATGCTGGAGGATTACTGCCGAATCCTTGAGACCATCCATCGCGATTATCCGAGAATTCATCTGCATGCATACTCGCCAATGGAGGTGCTGCATATGTCCAGAAACTCCGGGGTCAGTGTCAGAGATGCTCTGATGGAGCTGAAAAAGAGCGGGCTGGGCTCCCTTCCCGGAACCGCAGCCGAGATCCTGGTGGACTCGGTTCGAGAGAAGATCTGCCCTGAGAAGCTCAGGGTGAAAGAGTGGCGTGAGATCATCACTGCTGCTCACAATCTCGGAATCCGTACCACATCGACCATGCTCTTCGGCCACATCGAAAGCCTTGATGATCGCCTCCGCCATCTGCAGGTTTTAAAGGATATCCAGTCAGAGACGGGAGGCTTTACAGAACTTGTTTTGCTTCCCTTTATTTCGGATAATAATAATCTCGGTCGTATAGCCAGGAGTGCCGATCTCCTTGACAGGCTGAAGATGCATGCGCTGTCCAGAGTAGCCCTCTATCCGGATATCAGAAACATCCAGGCCAGTTGGACCAAGCTCGGGCGCGAAACGGCGGCGGCTGCCATCGAGTGGGGAGCCAACGACCTGGGCGGAACTCTCATGGACGAGGCGATAGCCAGAAACGCCCGCGAGGCCCCCAGCATCTCCGCAGCAGACCTGATCGAGCTGATAGAGGGACGAGGAAGAAAAGCAGTTCAGAGGACGACCCTCTACGAGAGTGCGTGATCTGAAAGAGCTTTTTGGCTGCTTGCTGTTTCGTGTGGATGAAGCAATGATTCTCTCGTCTCTGCGTCTCTCTCGCATCTGTAATTTTTTAAATATGCTAGATATAATTTAACCGCCAAAAATATTATACTGCCGAGCCGACTCCATCGGCCCGGCAGACCTCTTTTCTTGATCTCTTCTAGTTCGTGCCCAGTATGTGTCCGATGATCCTTCCGTAAGCCGGCCTGGCTATGAAGGTTCCGAGGATCACACCAAGGATGATGATCAGGGCAAATCCGGTGAGCGCTCCAAAGCCCATGAAGAGCAATGGCAGCATGGCTACAACCGTGGTCGCAGCTGCACCGAGGATGATCATGAACGCCCTCGACAGCCTGGTCAGATAGACCTTGCTGGTGGTAGCCACCACCTTGCCAACGCCCGCCTTCTCTGCAGCGTGAGCCGCCCGTTCCTTGATGGTCCTCTGGGCTGAAGATGCCGCGGCCTCTCCGCCTTTCATCAGCTCATCGGTGATGATCACCAGTTGATCTACACCGGTGCCTATCACCATGATGATGCCTGCGAGGCTGGCCAGATCGAGCTGCCATCCCAGGTATTTGCCTGCAACAGCCCAGACGCCAAGCATCATCACTACTTCGGAGAAGGAAGTGAAGACCATGGGCAGGACTATCCTCTTCTCACGGTATCGGTAGTATATCATGCCAGCAACAGCCAGAAGGGCAATTAAACCGGCAATGACCATCTGTACCTTGAACTGATCTCCGAGAGATGCTGAAACCTGCCCAGAGCCTACTATCTCGACGTTAACCGGCAGAGCACCCTCGCGCAGATGGATGTTCAGCTCTTTTGCCTTCTCGGCTCCCTCGTCGCCGGCTCCCACAGTCGCCCTCATGCTTCGAGATGGGGTCTTTTTCAGGCTGCTGGCGAGTTCAGGTGCCAATGGCGCGGAGAATATCTCATCCTTATCCAGATACATGGCTATTTCGTGGTCGTTAGGCTTCTTGGTAGCGCCGGAATCGATAGCAGCCTTCTGGAACGCAGCAGCTCCGTCTTCGGAGAGTGTGAAGGGCACACCCCAGACGTTGTTCTCCTTTTCAGGAATGTCCACAGATTGCACTGCGTCACCGTAGAGCACATGCATGCTCTCGTTGTTTTCTGTGTATATTCTGATCTCGAACTTGCCGGGCTTGCCCACGATCTCCTGGGCCTCGGCCACGTCTGCCCCGGCCATATCGATCATTATGAACTTGTTTCCAACGCTCTTGACCTTGATATCCTGCAGGCCCAGACGGTTCAGCTTGGAGTCGAGCACCTTCTTGGTGTCGATCATTGTCTGGTCTGTCACGCCCTCAACAAATGTGTCCTCCCCCTCAGGTACCTTGCCGCCCACTGGGGCCAGGAGCGCGTTGAGTGAGTCCCTTGTGACATTGGTCAGGATCTCATAGCGAACGGGTGACACATCTACATTCAGCTTGACGTCAGCGTCCAGGCTATCTTTAAGGAAATTGATTACTATGGTTTCAGGTGCGGCTGATATGGTGATTTTGCTGCTGTTCTCTCCCGGAATGGTTTTGGCTCCGATATATCCCAGATCCTCGGCGAAATCAGGTTGCACTTTTCCTGGAACCATCAATACGTAACCCTGAGCGCGCTTCTCGATAGAGGTGGCATTGAATTGATACGTCAGAATATCTTCCGGCGAGACATCGATCTGAGCCTCAGCACCCTGCAGTTGCAGTTGAAGATAGCTGCCTCCTTCCAGGTCCAGCCCGAACTTCAGGCCGAACAATCCAATGGATATGATGGCAAGTGCGACAACAATCGCATATAAAACGACCCTATTATCCTTGGATAAATTCTCGAAGAGGCTCATTTCTTCTGCCCCCGTACAGCTTTCTTAGTTCTGCCAAGGTACCATTTCAGACCTTGGGCATTGGTGATCCAGGTGTTGATGACATCTACAGCCAGGCCGAATATGAGTACTGTGGTCATGTCGGCGATGACATCCATTCTGGTAAACGATGGCACTATCAGATACAGGAAGTTGCTGATTACTATAAGCGAAATCACCGCAGCAATGGTGGTCCCGGCCATGGTCAGGCCTGTACCCATAGCGCCAATGATCTTTTCGTCCACAGGTCCCTTGCGTTTCAAGACCCTCATGCTGAGGAGAATATCGGTATCAACGGAATAACCAATCAACATGAGTAGAGCAGCAACTGTTCCTAAGGAGAGTTCGACTCCTGTCAGGTTCATGGAAGCTGCTGCAATTAAAATGTCGGCCAGAGCGCATGTCACAACGAGTAGAGAGACCATGAATTCCCTGAACACCACGAAGACCACTATGGCCATCAATATGAAGGACAGGGGCAGATACTTTATGACCTGGGCCTGAAGCTCCTTGCTGTAGATCGGTCCCATGTGTCTGATATCAGGGCTTTCGAATTTGTCATTGGCCAGCTTGACCAGTTCGGAATATTCGGAATCGCTCATATGTCCGAACTGCATCATGTATCTATTGCCGACGTCTCTAATATCCACCAGAGGATAAGCAGCAAACTGCTCTGCCACGCTATCCTCCGATCCCGTTGCCGGCACTGTGATAATGGTGCCTCCCGTAAACTCTATTCCCAGCTTCACAGGCGAGCCTGTGGCAAGGTAGGTCGCGCCCAAGCTGATAAGTGCTAATATAATGATAGCAATAGGAATAAGCATTATCTGCTTGGGTGGGTACTTAGAAACGATATCCTCCAATTCCATGTAATTCTCCTCGAACTTACTGTATCTTTTTAACCCACCACACAATTTTTATTTTGTGAATGTGATGCTTGATGCTTACGCGCCTTCATAACAATATTTCAATCTATTTACAGCTTGTCATCAAGCTTTTTCCCACTTTTTAAGATTCGCTACCTGCGAGAGTGTACTGCCCCTTCGGATCTCCTCGTAGAGCCTGCTCTCCATCTTCTCGACCTCTTTGGCCCTTCTGGCAATCTCGTAAGCCCGCTCTTTGGGTATGACCACCACTCCGTTCTCGTCGGCTACGATGTAGTCACCGGGCTTGACGGTCTGGCCGCCGCAGGTGATCTCTGAGTTGATCTCGCCCATGCCTTTGGGGTCGCCGGCGTTAGGAGTGATTCCTGAAGCCCATATGGGATATTTCAGGGCTCGAATCTCGTCAACATCTCTGACGGCTCCTTCGATGACCACGCCCTCAATCCCCCGCATCTTGCAGCTCAGGGTGGCGAGGCCTCCCCAAGGCGAGATGCTGTTGCTGCCGTTGTAGATCACCAGCACGTCTCCAGGTCCCGCCATGTCTATGGACTCCACAGGCTTGGCCCAGTCTCCGGGAAATGTCTGGACGGTTACAGCCTTCCCCACGATTTTGATGCCCAGGTTAATGGGCAGGATGCCGCGCATGGCTCCTTTGCGGTGCATGGCATCAGAGATGTTGGGCCCAGAGACCTCTCGGAAGATGGCGATCATCTCCTCCTCTCGGCTCATCTTGGGAGCAGCGCTGATCCGGGCGTGGTCTATGGCCTCGCGAATCTTCTCTGCCGATGCGGTCACCTGTGCGCTTCTCACAATGCTGCCGCCTACGATTACGATGGCTGCGCCATTGGCCACGGCCTCAGCTCCGGTGACTGTATCTATGCCGCCTGCTGCCGCTACCGGGATATTGACGACCTTTACGATCTCCTTCAGGAAATCGACTGTGTCGCGACCGGTCATCTGTTGGTCGATGCCGACATGAACGCAGATATAGTCCACGCCGAGGGCCTCCAGCTCTCTTGAACGCTTGACCGGGTCCGGTACGGTTAAGAGGTCCATCATGATCTGCACGCCGTACTTTCGAGCCGCCCTCAGAGCATCCTCGATTGTGGAGTTATCCGAAGAGGCGAGCAAGGCCACTATATCCGCTCCGGCCTTGGCAGCCATCTCCACCTCCATGGCTCCCGTGTCCACAGTCTTCATGTCTGCTAGTATCCGGACCCCGGGCAGAGCCTTTTTCATCTCGCGCACAGCGTCCATGCCTACGCTCTTGATGAGTGGCGTTCCTGCCTCAATCCAGTCTGCGCCGCCGAGGACGGCTTCCTTGGCTATCTGAATTGATCTGTCCAGCTCCAGAATATCCAGTGCCACCTGTAGAATGGGTTTAATATGACATCACCACACAACAACACAAGCTTAAGTAAATTGATACATGGTATATAAAATGAAGCTGGCAGAGATTTCTGAGATAGAGCTTGATGATGATCCCTTTCGGCCAACCAGCCTGACATTCACCAAGCTGCATGGAAACGGCAATGACTTCGTTCTCATAGACGAGATGAACCGCGAGCAGGTGACTGAGATGGAGAAGAGGCGGTTTGCAGTAGCCTGCTGCCATCGCCACTACGGCATTGGAGCCGATGGGGTTCTGTTTCTCTCCGGCAGCGCTCGGGCGGATCTTAGCATGAGGATTATTCAGCCGGACGGTTCAGAGGCTGAGATGTGCGGCAATGGCATCCGTTGTCTCGCCAAGTATGCCTGGGATACGGGCTATGTGGGTGAGCAGTTTGATGTCGAGACTCTAGCAGGAATAATTCCCGTGCAGGTTCGAGAGAGGGACGGATTCTTCTGGGCCAAGGTGAACATGGGCGAGCCAAGGTTCGATCGATCCGCAATTCCAGCCTGTGGCTCAGGAGAGCTGATCAAAGAGCGCCTGGAGGGCGAGGCAGTCTCTGCAGTCAACACCGGAGTTCCTCATGCAGTGGTGTTTGTTGATGACCTGGATTTTGATATCATGGAGAGATCTCTATCTATCAGGCACAATAGCATCTTCCCGGAGGGCGTAAACGTCAACTTCGTCAAGCCCGGCCAGCCTCTTGAGATCAGGACTTTTGAGCGAGGCGTTGAAGGTGAGACTCTCTCCTGCGGAACTGGCTCGGTGGCGGCGGCGAGCGTCGCCCGACGGCTAGGGCTGGCGGGAGAAGAGGTCCTTGTGAAGACCAAAGGCGGTCCGCTGATAATAACCTTTGAGGGTGGAAATGCCTTCATGGAGGGGCCTGCGGTTACCGTCTGCTCAGGAGAGATCAGCGAAGAATTCCTGTACAACCTCTATCAGGAGCCGTGAGAATATCCTTGAGGCTAATCGTCTGGGAAGAACCGTGACCCTTGATGCACTATTTCGTCAAGCGGCTCTTTTAATGGTACTTTTAGTCCTCGTGCCCATAGTCATAATTCCTGCAACAGGAGACCACTATGTTGTGGAGATCGGCAGCAAGAGCAATCCCAATGCCCATCTCTTCGCCTATGACCAGAAGTTCCGGGAGAGTACAAAGCTGCAGAATTACCCCATGAAGATGAGTGCCTCCAAGGAGTTCACTGATGCTACCCGTCTCTCTACGAGGATGGAATTGTTGGCTCTGCCAAATCTCACAAAGATGACAATTGATGCTGATTTCATAGGCATCGGGCGCATCGGATATCTTGTTTTGGACCCGGAGACCGGAGACATCAAGGACGAGATGTCACGCATCAATCACATGTTCGTGGGCAACTTCTCAATTGAAGAAGAGATCCTGGTTGCCAAGGATCACATGTGCGAGGATGGCTATCTGCCCTGCGTCTGATATTTTTTGTTGAGATTGAATATTTTTCCGCCTGCAATACATGGCTACGTTCGTCCGTTTTCAATATCTATCGGCTCATGTACCACCAATTTATATAGGGGCAAACAGCTTTCAAATTGTTTTTGCTTGTTGGCCTGAGGCAGTGAGGCGGTTTAATTTGTCTCCATCCTTGTTGTCTGCAAGTAAATTCGTATTCATCTGTCAGTTTTAAGGAGGGTTTGGTGGAATTGGAGGGAGATGAACCGAGCTATTGCAGCGTCAGCCAGGAGAAGTATCCGCCTGGCTGGAATGGATTCTCAGTCATAGGCAGAAGGGCTTTTAGATCAAAGATGATCCTTTTAGCTCTGATAGCTTTTCTTTTGCTTTCCTCAGGCCAGGCGACTCTGATCAAAGTGGGCACATACAATACGCCAGGCACTGCCCGGTGCGTGGCCATCGGCGGCAACCATGCTTGGGTGGCCGATGGCAACTCTGGCCTGCAGATCATCGATGTCAGCGATCCCACCAACCCTACCTATAAAAACGCGCGCACCAATCTGGGCTATGCAAGGAGTTTGGCCGTCTCCTGGGTCTATGTCTATGTGGCCGCCAACACGAATCTTAATATAATTATCGCTTATCCTAATGCCCCACAAATATATGGCACATACAACTCACTCGGCGAAGCTTGTGGCGTGGCCGTCTCCGGCAACTATGCCTATGTAGTCGATAATTTGCTTGGTCTTCATATCATCGACGTCAGCGACAAAAGTAATCCAGAAGTCGTGGGATTTTATAGAACAGAAGGCTTAGGTCGCGGCGTGGCTGTCTCCGGCAACTACGCCTATGTGGCCAATGGCACATCAGGCCTTTGTATCATCGATGTCAGCACTCCCACCAGTCCCAAACTTGCAGGCATTTACAACACCCCAGAATATGCTTGCGGCGTGGCTGTCTCCGGCAACTACGCCTATGTGGCCGATGGCAATTCCGGCCTTTGTATCATCGATGTCAGCACTCCCACCAGTCCCAAACTTGCAGGCAGTTATAACACACCAGGATATGCTTGCGGCGTGGCTGTCTCCGGCAACTACGCCTATGTGGCCGATGGCAAT
>CAZFFD010000048.1:13342-21200 GCA_964518035.1 uncultured Methanotrichaceae archaeon
TCCGGCCTTCAGATCATCGCTGAGGCTGCAACCATCGACGGCACCGTCTGGGATGACAGAAACAACAACGGAATCCAGGATGCTGGCGAGATGGGTGTCGAAAATGTTCAGGTCGATCTTCTGAACAGCACCGGATACCCTTTGACACTGACCCAGGTAGACGGCCAGAAAGTGACAACCAGAACCAGCGCTGTCGGCAAGTATCAGTTCACGGTCCCTCCCGGCAGGCAATATCGCCTGAACTTCACACTTCCTTCTGGAAAAGCCTTCAGCCCTAAGGATCAGGGTGGCGACGACAGCCTCGACAGCGACGTCGATCCGGCCACAGGCAGGACGGGTTCCATCGCAGCCACACCAGGTGGCAGCTACAAGAACATAGATGCAGGACTCGTAAGGTTCACAGTCTCCGGGCGGGTCTGGGATGACAGGAACTATGACGGTCTGCAGGATGCCGGAGAGCCTGCCTTGCAAGGCATATCTGTAGAGCTGCTGGACGAAAATGGGAACAGCTTCAGCCCTGCCACTACGAACTCAACAGACTCAAAAGGAAACTACAGCTTTTCACCCTCAATGGGAAGCTATCACGTCAAGTTCACCATTCCGTCTGGAAAGCTTTTCTCTCCGCTAGATCAGGGTGGCGACGACAGCCTCGACAGCGATGCCGATCCTGCCAGCGGCCTGACGGCTGCCATTTCTCTATCAGCAGCAGCCAGCACTGTTGACCTGGATGCCGGGATGTATGAAAACAATATAGTGATCAATGAGATCTATCCAAATCCCGTAGGAAGCGACAACACTGCTGGAACACCCGAGACCTGGGAGAGGGTCGAGCTGAAGAACACGGGCAGCTTCGACTGCAGCGTCGGCGGCTGGACTGTCAGAGATGACGACTCGCCTTTCATCCTGGCGACCATTCCGGCGGGCACGACCATTGCCGCAGGCGGATATCTGGTGCTTCATGTCGGAGGCAGTTCACAGGGCATCAGCAACGGCAACGGCGATCCTGTGAGTCTGAACAACGCTGCAGGAATTCCGGTTGACAGCTTCTCGTGTCCGGCAAGCAGCAGCTATCAGGGCCAAAGCTACTCATGTCTGCCTGATGCAACTGAGAACTGGGGCTTTTTGGGCGAGCCGACCTTCGGAGGCGACCTCACCTCATCGAGCTTGCCTGGAGCCGCCAACATGGCTTTGGACTGGGGAGATGCGCCCGACTCCTACAGCACCACCAGAAGCGAAAGCGGGCCGCATCATTTTGTGACCGGATTATGCCTGGGCTCGAAGATAGATTATGAGCTGAACGGCCTGCCTGGCGTCAATGCCGATGGAGACGACATCTCCGGCGAGGATGATGAAGACGGAGCAACATTTTCCAATGACATCATAGTCGGCCTGCCCTCTTCATTAAACGTTACAGCATCTGCTTCTGGCATCCTCCAGGCCTGGATCGACTTCAACGGCGACGGGGATTTCGGCGATTCAGGAGAGCAGATAGCATCAGATGTAACACTCACTGCAGGCGAGAGCACCATCAACTTTGCAGTGCCCTCTGACGCCAAGGCTGGCTACACCTATGCAAAGCTGCGCTTTTCCAGTTCCTCCGGCCTGCCGTACACCGGGCTTGCGGCAGACGGCGAGGTCGAGGACTACAGGATAGAGATCAAGCCTCCGTATTTGCTTGGAGACCTGGTCTGGGAGGATCTCGATGGAGATGGTCTGCAGGATGCGAACGAGCCTGGACTGGACGGGATCGCAGCCAATATCAGAGATGGAGCTGACAGCATTGTGGCCAGCAACACAACAGTTGGCGGCGGAAATTATATCTTTGTCAATCCATCGCCAGGAACCTGCACGATTGAGTTCGTTGCTCCAACAGGCTATAACTTCACAGCAATCAATGCGGGAAGCGATGATGGTATAGACAGCGATGTCAATCCGGTGACTCGCCGGACCGGGCGGGTGACAGTCGTGCTCGAACAGTCCAACCTCACCATTGATGCCGGGATGTATAGGCCCGGAAGCATTTCTGGAGTCAAGTTCAACGACAAGAACGCCAGTGGTCTCCGGGATGCTGGAGAGGCCGGTTTATCTGGATGGACTATCTATCTCGATCTGGATAAAGATGATCAGTGGGACAATGTAAGCACACCCGGCTCCATAGTCGAGCCTTTTGATGTCACTGACTCCTCTGGAGGATACTCGTTTTCCGATCTTGTGCCTGGCGAATACCGCGTTTCCGAGGTTGCACAGGACGGCTGGATTCAGAGCTGTCCGGCGACATCTTTCTATGACGAGACCCTGGTATCCGGCCAGATAGCCAGCAACCTGGACTTCGGAAATAGAGTTGTCTCAGGTCTCTCTGTTGGCGGCAAGAAGACCAACGAGACCGGCATAGCCGTGAAGGGCTGGAACATCACACTCACCGGAACTACTCTCGATGGTGCAGCTGTTTCGCTTAAAGCCACGACTGCGGTCGACGGCAGCTACAGTTTCACCGGTCTCTCCGCCGGAAGATACACCGTCGCTGAGGAGTCAAAAGCCGGCTGGGAAGTGGTCGGCCCTGCGAGCTACACCTTAGATCTCACAGCCTCGAAGTCAGATGTGAATTTCGTAAACCGCCTGGTATCGGGCCTCTCTATTGGTGGCAAGAAGACCAACGAAACTGGAGTTGCCAAGAAGGACTGGAACATCACTCTTACCGGAACCACATTTGATGGCTCAGCTGTCTCGCTGAATGCCACGACTGCGGTTGACGGCAGCTACAGTTTCACAGGCCTTTTTGCCGGAAGCTACGTAGTTTCTGAGGAGACCAAAGTCGGATGGGAGGCGGTGGGCCCTGCGAGCTACAGCTTCACCATCATGTCAGGCAGCATTAATGTGAATTTCGTAAACCGCCTGGTATCGGGCCTTTCCGTTAGCGGCAAGAAGATCAACGAGACCGGCGTAGCCTTGAAGGGTTGGAACATTACCCTCGCCGGCACAACATTTGATGGAACTGCGGTCTCGCTGAAATCCACAACCGCAGATGATGGCAGCTACAGCTTCACGGGCCTTTCCGCTGGAGGCTACACAGTAGCCGAAGAAGCAAAAGCAGGCTGGCAGGCAGTGGGCCCAGCTAGCTACAGCTTTGCACTCACAGCTTCAACGTCGAATGTGAATTTCGTCAACCAGATTGCCTCAGGCCTCTCCATTAGCGGCAAGAAAACCAATGAGACTGGAGCCGCTGTTAAGGATTGGAACATAACGCTCATAGGCGCAACTCTTTATGGCTCAGCCGTCTCGCTGAATACCACGACTGCGGTTGACGGCAGCTACAGCTTCACGGGCCTTTCCGCTGGAGGCTACACAGTAGCCGAAGAAGCAAAAGCAGGCTGGCAGGCAGTGGGCCCAGCTAGCTACAGCTTCGACCTCCTCGCCTCTCGCTCTGACGTAGACTTCGTCAACCGCGTGGTGTCCGGCCTTTCAATCAGCGGCAAGAAGATTAACGAAACAGGAGCTGCCAAGAAAGACTGGAACATCACTCTCACAGGCACAACTCTCGATGGCATCGCAGTTTCCCGAAAGGCCGTGACTGCGGTCGATGGCAGCTACACCTTCACGGGCCTTTTTGCGGGAGGCTACACAGTGGCCGAAGAATCAAAAGCCGGCTGGCAGTCCGTGGGGCCTGCGAGCTACAGCTTCCGCCTCATGTCGGGCAGCATCAATGTGGATTTCATCAATCAGATCATCTCCGGCCTCGCCATATCTGGAAGGCTGGTCACAAATAGTGGTGTTGCCAAATCCGGCTGGAATATCTCACTCTCCGGAACTACTCTCGATGGCAACGCCGTCACCCAGGAGACCGCGACCGCCAGCGACGGCAGCTACAGCTTCACAGGCCTTTTAGCAGGAGACTACATAGTCACCTGCGAGAGCCGAACGCAGTGGCCTGTAATCGATCCGGCCACGAGATCGCATAGCGTCTCGCTTCGTTTCACAGACTCAACAGACAACGACTTTGCAATCATGCTCTCTGCAGGCATATCAGGGAGCAAGTTTGAGGATAAGGACGGCGACGGCATATGGGACTCAGGCGAGCCCGGGCTCGCCGGCTGGACCATTACATTAGAGAGGCCCGGCTGGGTGAATAATACTACCACTACAGCATCCAATGGCAATTATTCATTCATAGATCTTCCTGAAGGAAGCTGGACTCTCAGCGAGGTCGAGCAGTATGGCTGGGCCAGAACCTCTCCCGCCAGCGGCATTCATTTTGTGGACCTGACTGATGCAGGCGTCACAAATATCGACTTCGGCAATCGCAGGAAAGTAGCAGGCATGACTGTCAACATGACCGCTTATCCAATCACGGTCTTTCAGGGCAATGCAGTCACCCTCACCACCATCGTAGATGGTTCGGGCGCTATCCTGCCGGAATCCCTGGATGTTCTGCAGCTTCTGCCTTCAGGTCTCACCTTCGTCTCAGCCGCGCCGCCAGTACCGCAGAGCACGACTGTCAATCCCAATGGCACAACTACCCTTCGATGGTCTAACCTGGCACCCAGCCCCGATCGATTGGCTGAGCTGGTGGTGCAGACCACTGTCGATCCAGATGCCACGAGCACTCTCAAGAGTAGTGTTCAGGTCAATGGCGAGAGCAGTCAGGCCCTCATCACTGGAGCATCTGACGATGCCGAGATAACCGTGATGGAGCAGCTTCTGCCTGTCACCCTCACCAAGACCTCCGACCTGGATGAGGTCGCAGAGGGAAGCTACATCACTTACACCATCGGCTACGAGAGCAATGTGGCAGTCGATCTGACCGGTGTGGTAATAACAGAACACGCCCCGGCAGATCTGGAGTTCGTATCTGCCTCACCATCACCCGACGGCGGAACGGAAAACTTCTGGACGCTTGGCACCCTGGCGGGCAAGGAATCAGGCGAGATCATCATCCTCTATCTGGTTAAAAACAGGGCCAACCTGAGCTACGAGAGCGAGTCGCAGGTGACGGGCAGCGGCTATGTGAACGTCAGGCGAAGCCTCTCGACAGAGACGAACACGCTGATCACAAACAGCGTCACACTGAGCTGTAACGAGTTCGCGCCCATAAGTACCTCCTTTTCCGTCAAGCTGCTCGATGCCGAGGGCACTGCGCTTCTCGAAAAGGAGCACGGCAGCGGCGAGTACGAGAGCGAGGAGCTGACGAGCCTGATGATGCAGAACCGCTCGATTCGCACTGAGGGATCGCTGCAGGCCAGCTACCGGCCCACGAGCTTTGCCTTGCCAGGAGGCAGGATGTTGGACTACGATTCCGAACTTGCAGCATCCCAAACCACCCGCAACCGTGCGACCTATGCCTCGACCAGCCAGTCCTTCCGATACGCAAAGAGCATAGACTTGGATAGAAAGCTTCTGATCGATAGGAACGAGACCGATCTGGCAATCGAGGCGAAAATTCAGGGCCAGGCTCATCTTGGCGCTTTCAAGAAGGACGGAGTAGAAGCCAAATCCCCGCCGGTCTTCGAGTCTGTTGCAGACTACCAGGGAAGCTTCGCCATCAATAGTAGCCTCGAAGACTACGGAGGCAACGTCCGCATGGCCGGAAACGCTACAGGCTCAGGACGAACTGAAAGAGACCTGCGGCTCAAGAAGAGCCAGAGGAGCTTCGAGCACGGGGCAGGCACTTACGAGCAGGAGGAGATTGTCAGCACTCCCGAGAGCTACATTGCAAAAGATCTGAACGCTAGCTACAACGCCAGCGAAGGATACGGCAACGGCAAATGGACCTCAGGCATTTGGTCGAAGAGCTCAGGCGCTAGCATTCTGGGCCAGGAGATCTCGGAGGCTGACTACATCCGTGAGGAGACGACTGCTGGTGGCTTGAGCGACATGGATACGAACGCGAGCTTCCAGGGCGCGGGCCGCTTCCGTGCGGTCTCAGAGCCGGACAACCGCAGTTCGGTGGATCTGGATGAGGAATATGTTGGCGAATACACGATCTCCCGCAAGGTTCACCTTGGTGGAGTCTCGCACTTCGACAGGCCCCACATCACTCTCGTCAAAGGTGGCAGGCCAGTTGAGAGGAGCACGCTGGTTGACTATCAGATCACCGTTCTAAACGACGGCAACGCTGCCCTGGGCCCGGTCTACGTCTGGGATCCATTCCCGGCTGGAACCGAATACGTGAGTGCTTCGATCAAGCCCACGATTCTGAAGAGCGACAGCATCAACTGGACGCTTCTGTACCTTGGAATCGGCCAGACCGTGAGTATAGACCTGCGCCTGAACATCACCGATCCGAGGGATGCCCTCGTCAACCGCGTCTATGCTTCCGGAGGCCATAACGATGAATGGGTATTTGCGAGCAACATGAGCGCGTTACAGGTGGGATGGCTTGGGTGTTGCTCGGGCTCTTTGGAGGCCGAGATGCAGGCCAGGATCGATTACTCGGATCCGCGCATAATCTGGTACAGGATCTATCTGCACAACCCTGGCAACCAGAGCATGGCCGCGCAGGTCAGCACATCGCTTCCGCTTGGGCTGTCGTTCCTGAATGCGAGCATCGAGCCCCAGCAGTTCGGCCAGAGTCTCAATTGGTTGACAGAGGCCATAGCTCCTGGAGAGGGCCAAATCATCGAGTACCGGGCGCGCACGTTATCGGACTGCAGGGTTGAGAGCACTGCGACGGTCGAGTCTCATCCTCTGGATGGATCGGAAGGAGGGATCAGTTCAGTCGCCGCAAGCATTGCAGTCGGCAACGAGACTACAGCTGCCTATCCAGAGGACGGATGGAAGCCGCCGGAATGGGGCTTGGACAGGTCGGACATATTTGACAGCATCTTCGATACGGTGGCTGGCGACGAGAGCATCTCCTGTGAGAGCGGGAGCTGCCCTGTATAAAACAAAGAACTGAGCTGAAGGAAGCCGGGAGCGCAAAAGCTCCAAGTTCGCTTTTTTTTCAATTCTTGTTTTTATACATTGGGAGTGCGGAGGGTCACGAATTCCCTGCCCTTCAGGTCGGGGATGAAGTGAACCCTCGCCCATATTTTGCGGTCTTTAATCCGATTGAGCATAATCTATTTTGAAACGATGATACTTTAGGCACTTTAGCCACAGGTGGTGCCAGCCACCTATGGCTAGGATGTGACAAGGCTAGGATGTGACAAGCGTTGAAATTGCGCAGCTTTAGCCATGGCTATGGTCAGATCACCTACCACATCGTATTGGTGCCCAAGTATCGATACAAAATATTCTACAATAAGCAGGTTAAAAAGGATTGCGAGCTGATCCTCAAAAATATTTGCATAGAGCAAAGCTACAAGATTCATGCCATGGAGATTGTAGCTGATCATGTTCACTTATTCCTGGAATTCAACCCTAGCATTTCTCTATCGAAAGTCATTCAATATTTGAAAGGAAGCAGTTCGCGTCAGCTGTTCAAGCTTCATCCTGAATTGAAAAAGTGCTATTGGAGTGGAAGCCTCTGGTCAAGTGGCAAGTTCTTTCGATCCGTAGGAAATGTAACCTCCGACATGATCAAGCATTATATTAGGGATTCTCAGGGAAAACCGAAAGCAGAAAATCAATCATGCGAATCAGAGGGATTTAGGCAACGAAAACTCGATGATTTCTGGAATCCATAGAACCGGGCGCGAGGGCGTGCGGCCCGAAGCATACTCCATCCTTTAGAGTGGGGTGGCCGCACGCAGTTTGATTAATTTAAAAATATTTGCGTAACCCAGTAACAGGAGAAATACTCGATTAGCAATTTATAAAATAAAAAATAAGAACAGAATCCTTTTTCTGCCCAATAAGTAAACACTAATTGTAACTATTCAGCCATCCAGCTGAAACCTCAATTTTTCGCCAAAATATCATG
>CAZFFD010000049.1:0-3389 GCA_964518035.1 uncultured Methanotrichaceae archaeon
CTTGATCTCCTCTTCACCTGGCTTCAATGATAGCTGGCTGATGCTTTGGGTGAGCTGAGCCACATGGCCGCGAAGGAATGAGACCTCATCATCCCTAACCCTCATTGCCTCTTTCATCTTATCTGCCTCGACCCTTGTCGCGGCCAGCTCCTCCCTCGCGCCGGCCAGGGCGCTTTGAGCCTGCTCGAGGGAAACCTGCAGCTTATCGGCCCGGGCCTTCTCTTGTGTGGCTTCATTTCGGGTTTTCTCCTCGGTGCGCTTGAGGAGCGTTATCTCCCGCCACGATTGCTCCTTGTCGGTGCGAAGCTGGTGCAATTCACGGTGCATCTCTTCCGGGTCTGCACCGCTCAGGGTCTCCTCTCGGTGCAAGTATGCACCTATTGCGGTGCTAACCCATTGAGCTCTGCTGATACCTTTTTCCTCGGCGTCTTTATCGACTTTTTCTAAGGTAGCCTCATCCACGGGTGCATAGATTCTTGGCACGGTGCATCCCCTCGGTGCAATGTGCACCTATAGTTGTCTTTGAAGATGATTTTAGCGGTGCAAGGATGGTGCAGAAGACGGTGCAAATTGCACCATATAACCACTTAATTGTTGTTTCGGTGGTGCAGGTTATATACAGAAATATTCATTGGGCGTATTGTTTATAATTTTTTTAAAAAAAATTAGTCCATGAGTGCATGACGTTTAACTTCGTTATGATCCACTTCGATGGCGTATACTTCAGCTTCACAATCGCATTCAAATGGCGTGTGAACTACCAATTGGACTTGATACCATGGAGACGAAACATCTAACGCTAGGTATTCACCAACAATGGGTATCCTAGCAAACTCGCGAATCTCGTTTATCCATTCAAAAGAGCCTTTCTCTCTAATGTGTAGGAATACAATCATGACATACCTCACTTCATTCACTTAAGACTTCTTTGATAATATTCTCTATCTCTGCTTTCTTTTTAGGATTTAGAGATACTTGGGTTCCATAACTAGTTGGGTGACTCAATAGCAATTCATCTTTTATTAAGTCGTTAGCTATGTTTTTTACGCTACCTCGAAGGTCTTTTCTAAAGCTTTTTGGGAGGTCGTCAAAAGAGGTGTGGCAACCTCCCCAATTGCCACGTCTATGAAGCTTCATTAAAAGTGTAGCCTTTATTATTGGATCGTTGGTTTTCATTTAATCACCCTAATCATAATTTTGTTCTTGACTAATTTTCTCCTTATTATGTGCTGGTCTTTTATTTACGTCCAGCTTTTAAAACAGCAACGCAAAAGTATTTAAACGTTGCCGTCTATATTGGGCGTACATTGTACGCCGTTAATTCCCCAACAAGAAAGTCGGGCGTCGTCAAATGTAATTAATAAAATAGAACGGAGGATACTTTGAAATGGACGCGTCCCTATTCGTAAGAGAGCTTGGAATCAAGAGTCCGATGCTGAAGGTGTTGGACTTTCTAATGGATAACGAGGTCTTTGATTACTCAAAGACCGACATTGCTGAGGGCGCGGGGCTTAGCCGGGCCACCTTATTCAAAGTATGGCCTAAGCTAGAGGCATTGGACCTCATCACCGCGACGAGGGCGGTAGGCCAGGCCAAGATGTACAAGTTGAATAAGCAGAACCCCATCGCGAGGAAGCTTATGGAGCTGGATGACGCGATTTCTGAGTATTTTGCGATGAAGCACTGCAATCCAGAGACAGGCTCCTCTGATGATGTTTCAAAAGTTATAGGACAAAACCAGGATTTGGTCACGACTATAGTTGAATACGAAAACGATTTGCCCCATGATAGGAGAGACAAGGACGAAGTGCTGTTATTAGCCTAAGATCGATCTTAGATCGCCAGGGCTTCAGCCTTCAGTTTCCTTGCCTTCTGCAGGGCTTCGCTTTGACTCATCTTCTCACAGCTCCCCAAGTGTACGTTCCGCACCTTTCCGCCTTCCCGCCAATTGGCCATCCAATAATGATAGGTCCGGCTGCCTTTCTTTGTGGTCTTGACCTTCTTCATTTGCCAGAGATGCAAATCTTCCAGCCTGGCCGCCCCCTTCAGGGCCTCGGATTCGGCCTTCAGCTCATCGGCCTGGCCTTCCAAATCAAGGGCCCTTTCTCCGGCCTCTGGCAAGATCTTAGCCGCCTTCATCGTTGCCTTTGCATCCCTGGCCAGCTCCTTGGCCTCTTTTCTCATGGCCTTTGCTTTCTCTCCTGCCTCTGTTTTGTGCATGGTAATTAGTTCTATTACATTTTACTTAAAGCTTTCGATAATGTAATAGAACTAGATCGAAGACGCAAGTTGCACGCACCGCCTCATCTGTCCTTCCCGGCCCGGCTTAATCTGCCTAAATCCGCTTCTGGCAAGGTGCTCATTCCACACACTATGAAAATTTGCACAAGCTTACTTGTCCGCTCTCCTCATATCGGTCTGTTTCGGCCACAGATAGCGGTTCTTGCTATGACCTTTTCCATACCGTACCATAAGAATGGTACGCGCCAGATTTCGTGATAGCTGAGCAAAAATTTATTTGATATTTATCAATGAAATATCATGTGCACAAAACAATTATCATGTGCACAAAACAATTATTATAGCTTAGGACAAAAATATGTGTATGCACTGCATTCTGCTGGAGCGACCCTGGTACCTAACCATAATTTTATATCCAGTTTTGGGTGCACAGCCACGAGTTTACTAGACCGGAGTTCAGTACATCATACCGCTAAATATATGATCATAGGGAAACATTTTTTAATTACATTCATCATCTCACCATTTCGATAAGTTCTTAATGAACAAAGGAAATTTTATGAGAACCGCGATTGCAAAAAAACTAAAAAATAGATTTGATTTAAACAATAAAAAGTATAGGTTCTCTTTTCATGGTACACTAATTATATTTTTTTACTTAATTTATTTACTTTTTGGAATGAATGGGCTTGGTTTTGTCCCTGCGGCTACATTAGAGCTTAAAGTGGAGCCTGTATTGGTATCAAACAGCGGAATGGACCAAGTCACAATTTCATGGAATATCTCTTATAATGAGTTAATCGTCACAGACTATGTTCTCGCGATTTACAATAGTAGCGGAGTAGTATTATTATCAAAACTATATATCGTTAATGATACAAAGATGGGCGAACATAGCCCACTCATAGGTCACTATCTGTGGGATGTTCCAAAAGACCAAGCATATGATATGTATGTAAGGCTAACAATTAGTAGCGGAAACGATCGCCTACCTGTTTTCATAAATATGCCTTTAAAATTCTTTAAAGATAAAGAAGCGTTCTATGCAAAAATCGGGGCGGAGCAGCAAGCTGAGGCAGATCGGATAGCAAAGCAGCAAGTTGAAGCAGAGCAGCAAGCTGAGGCAGATCGGATAGCAAAGCAGCAAG
>CAZFFD010000049.1:3489-20844 GCA_964518035.1 uncultured Methanotrichaceae archaeon
GATAGCAAAGCAGCAAGCTGAAGCAGAGCAGCAAGCTGAGGCAGATCGGATAGCAGAGCAGAAAGCTAAAGCCAGGGGATTAGCAGAGCAGCAAGCTGAGGCAGATCGGATAGCAAAGCAGCAAGCTGAAGCAGAGCAGCAAGCTGAGGCAGATCGGATAGCAGAGCAGAAAGCTAAAGCCAGGGGATTGGCAGATTTTATAAGTGACTATTTAAATTTAATAACGATACTATTCAGCGTAGTTGCTGGTTTCATCGCAATGTCAATATACGAAAAACAAAGGCAAAAGCGAGAATTAGAGAAACTAATGCAATCCAAACTGAAACCAGATAATAAAGAAATTTGGAGAAAATGAAATGCCAATTGACGAGAGCACTATAATATTATCCTTTGTTGGAATTTTAATTGGTGCTCTACTCAGAGAACTAATAAATGTTGGCCAACGACTTATGATGTTGGAATATAAAATTGATACTATTGACCCAAACACGGACAATACGACTGAACTAACTGATATTAAAGAAATACTCGTAGAATTGAAAGGAATGGTAAGTATATTGGCTTATTATCAGACGATTCTTCGTCCTCCAAGAGGCGGAGGACAAACATAAGATAAGACAAACGGGATATTGTGAATCCTGTTTTACTATATTAAATTGCTTGACAAAATTAAAGTGCTAATTTGTGATCTATGTGGGTCTCCTTATATATTCCGGTTGGTACCTGATGGGCTCTGAAATGACATTGGATTGCAGCTATCGAAAGTAATTTCTGATTTATGGAATAATCAGAAATTTTAAAGTAGGATGATAACTAACTAGGCCCGCGAGCTGCAGGAAAAGGCGAGGCTGGAGGATATCAGCGTGTGGGAGGACTCCATTGTCAAGCAGACCAAGAAGGGCGAGAAGCGATATGGCCGATGGATGGCGGGCTGGCGGAAAGGTGGTAAGGTCTGCAAGGTCTACCTGGGATCCTACAAGAAGCTGAGCCGGGCCGAGGCCCTGCAGATGGCCCGGTGGATGAAGGCTGAATCCCTGGGGATGGCTGGCCTCTGACTGTGATTATTATTCACGAATCTTTTAAAATCGATTTAAGGGCATGAATTCCGGCCATGATATATTCTTTCATGCACTCGGCATTGGGGCCGCCAAATTCTAGGCGGTGGCTTACCCTGGCCGTAAAGATTTGCCGCCGCTCACCTATTCATTGGGCCGATTATAGTTCTATTACATTATCTCCGATTCCTTGTAAAATGTAATAGAACTATTTGCGTGCCGAGCCAGCCAACAATAGTTACTTTGGGCTTCACTGTATAAATTTAAAAATTGTTTCATCAAACATATCCCCCCATGCTGAAATCAGATATTCTTTCTACTGTTCTCTCAAAATCACATAGCCCCTAACCACTATCAAGCGCCCTCGTCCCGGAGATTTATTTTTATAAATATGCTTTCGGGGCCGTAAAGGATGAGGGTGCGCTCCGAGAGAGGGCTATTCACGTAGTGTATGGAATAGGCGAGTTTGCATCGGGGGGTTGGGGAGGATCTCGGCAGATTGGGATAATTTTATGAAGTTCGGAGGGGAGTAAGTTCTTATGACTGGGTAAATATAAAATGTTTAAAGGCGGTTGCGACTTTAATTGTTAATATTAACATATTTGTGCATTATATGGTTTATACACATGTATTAACATTGTTAACAGTCTAAAATATGGGTTTGGCGGCGGAGTTGCTGCAGGCTAGGTTAGGGTATGCATTTGCTATTCAGTGCGACGTCATTGAGGAAATTAGGATATAATGTTGCACTGCGGGTCCTCAACGGGTTACTGGTATTTGAGATTGAGATCAGGTATGAGATACAAACGCAACGCTCAAATTCAAATATCGCAATTGCGATATAGGTATGAAGAAGCCAGGCTCTACGGGGCAGCCATTGTGGTTTGTGGGGGAGTGAATGGATAAAAAAAGGGGACGGCCTAGAAAATTCAATAAAAAGGCCTTCTTGAACGAGATGCGAGCCGGCCTTTCTCGAAATCAGGTTTGTGAGAAACTAAAAATCTCGTATGGTGCGCTAGAATATCATCTGCGACTAGACAAATATTTTCGAGGGAAGATTTATGCAGCCGAACGGAAGACGCGAGATGAAAAACGAAGGCAAGAAATAAACAAGCTTGACGCCGATTTTGAAAAAAAACATGGATATACGTTATCTCATCTTGAAAGATCATTGAAACGGGTCTCCGATGGGGAAATATCTGAAGAAGATGCACTCAGGGATTCACTTCTTCAGACCTTCCGCCATAGAAATATACTCATTAAAAAGCGAGTGCCGTTCCTATCAGTTTCCAACATAGACGGAGACGTGAATTTGATGACGTGGGGCGAGTTCAAGAGGGCATCAACCATCGAATATAGAGAAATAGAACGTTTAAATTTTGATGCGTACTTGATCGACTTGGCTAGAAGGAATCCAAGAAAATGGGGGCCAGCCGCGCATGTAATCAGAGAATGGTATAAATATCACCCAGAAATGCAGAGGTTTTTTGAGTGCGTATTTATAGCCGATCCCGCAACGTTCCGATGGATATTGAATGGCCCGCCTTCGCTTCCAGAAGTCGAGATTTACCTTGCACGAAAGGAAGTTGAATTTGAAGAATACAAGCAAGAAGAAGAATCCCATGAGAGAGCACGCGAATCACTTCGGATGTGTGACCTCGCGGCGATCAATAAAGAAATACATAATCGTATTCGTGTAAAATGGGCGCAAGAAGCGGGCATCAATTTGAGACCATAGTGTGGTTCTTCGTAGCTATAATAAAAAATTATCTTAACATTTTAAAAGTGATGTGGTTTTTATTATTAGCAGTTATTGTATTTTTGCGTGTTTCTGATATATATTCTAATGTAGTTATTGACTCGCTTCGATGAAAAAAAATCGAAGACAAGCTACGCGCCTGTGCGACGCGATTGCGCTGCGCGTTTCTTCCAAGCAGCGAGCATTTCTTGAAAAAATTGCCAAAGATCAAAATGTCGGTATGTGCGAGGCTGGCAGAATGATCATCGATGAGGCGATGCGGGCCAGAAAAATATGTTAAATTTGGAAACCCGAAGCCGCAAACTCCGGGCGCGCCAAAAACGAACTCCATCGCCTCAAAAGGAGCTATAATGCTTATTGATGTAATCGAATATAAATCTTATGATGATCTTGTCGATATTTTAGCGAAAGATGCATTCTGCAATTGCAGGAGGCGAGGCCATGCCTGATAGCTCCAAGCATTTCAGCGGCCCCTGGGCCGCCAAATCAGGCGTAAGCCTTCGATCCGTGGGCCATGCATGGCTGGCTCTACGTGGCCCAAGGCCTTCATTTGTTTTCAGCACGCAACGCCGCGAAACTTCATGGCAACAATGGAAAGGGGCCGATCGTTATCATGGCCTCGCTCGTTTTTGGGTAGGGCCGGATGGCATGATCGACGATGTGCCTGTGGCGGCAGCCGTCCCGGAACGCAAGAAAAAATATTGGACAAGCTCTCGGCAATTCGCGAGGCGGGCCTGATGGCCGAAATTCCAGAGGTCTTCAATCAGCCCGGCGCGGCTTTTGTGCTCCTCCCGAATGGGATCAAATTCCCGCCTATCGAAAAGGAATGGCAGAAAAAGCCCCATACGTTCACAGAGGCCGGGGCGCACAAGGGTAACGTCGGTGTCATGGCCGGCAATGGCTATATTGGCTTAGACAAAGACGATCCCGTCGCCTTTGAAGGGCTGGTGCTTCCCTCTACAACCATGTGGGAGACCAGGCCGGGCCGGTTGGGGCTGTGGCTGCGTGGTAGTGACAGCGTGGCCGAAGCACTGGCAGCAATCGGCAAGAAGCCCGCCCTGGCACAATTAAAACTTTTCAAAGATGAGAAAGCATGTGGTGAGATCAAACTCCAGAGAGCATATCAGGCGATCCCACCATCCTGGAAGAAGCTGGAAGACGGCACGCGAGCAGATTATAGGCTCTTGGACTCCAGCCCACCGGCTACTATCACCCTGGCAAAGCTCCTCTCAGATCTTCAGGCGCTTGGCATAACCTTCTCTTCCAAGCTGGAAGCCAACGCTGCTCGGCTGGAGAATGCATGTCAAGAAGCTAGGAAGAAGCGGGCTGAATCCGATGAGTCCAGGACCCGCCGCTATGCTGAAGCTGCTCTTAGAGACGAGGTCCTCGCGGTGGCAGGCAGCTCAACTGGCAACAGAAACACGAGACTCAACGAGGCTGCTTTCTCTCTCGGCCAATTCGTAGCGGCTAGCGTGCTTTCTGAGTCTGAAGTCACAAGAGAGCTATCAAGGGCGGCCATGAGCGCGGGTCTGGAACTGGAAGAGGTCGAGCGAACCATCAGGAGCGGCCTAGGTGGTGGAGCGAAATATCCAAGAGAGATCCCTGACAGATTCCAGCGAGCAGACTGTGAGGAGCTGACAGAAGGCGGCAACGCTACCCGATTAGAGCGCATTCATGGAGGTGATCTCCGCTACAATCATACTCATAAAAAATGGTATCTATGGGATAATGGGCGCTGGAAGATCGATGCCAACGGCGGAGCTATGAGGCTCGCCGGGGATGTGGTAGGCGAGCTATATCATGCGGCTGGAAGTGCAGACGGAAAGGACGCTAGGGCTGCCCTGGCAAGCTTCGCAAAAGCAACGGATACCCGCAAGGGACTTACGAATATGCTTGCCCTGGCTGCTAATAGATTGCAGTTCGCCCTTACAGCAGATGACTTTGACCGGGATGCATTCCTTCTTGGTGCAGAAAACATCACCATCGACCTGAAGACCGGAACCTCACGAGAACCCCGACGAGAGGATCGGATAACTAAAACGGTTGGCGCAAGATACGATAAGACGGCACAATGTCCATTGTGGCTCAAGTTCTTGGATAGGATATTTCCAGACAATGAGCTGAGGGAATATATCAAGAGAGCAGTGGGCTACTGCTTGACTGGCAGCATGATTGAGCAGATATTTTTCTTTTGCTACGGCCAAGGCGCTAACGGCAAATCAGTTTTCCTGGCGACCATTCGGGCTATTCTTGGTGAATATGCAAAGCAGGCAGATTTCAACACGTTCCTGGTTCAACGAAACGAAAAAGTCCGAAACGATTTAGCCGCACTGGCCGGAGCCAGGGTAATTACAGCAATCGAGGCTGAGGAAGGCGGCAGGCTGTCCATGCAGGTGATCAAGAGCTGGACAGGCGGCGATCCAGTCACGGCCCGGTTCTTGTTTGGAGAGAACTTCACATTCCAGCCACAAGGCAAGCTATGGTTGGCTGCCAATAACAAGCCTGCAATCACAGAGAGAAATCATGCTGCCTGGAGAAGGGTTAGACTCATTCCATTCAACGTGACCATTCCAGAAGCCGAGCAGGACAAGGACCTTGAAGCAAAGCTCCTGGAGGAGCTGCCTGGTATTCTGAATTGGACACTGGAAGGGTTACATGATTACCTCCAAGATGGAATGCTAACTCCTAAGGCTGTTCAGGAGGCAACAGAAGAGTATCGCAAAGAAAACGACTCGATAGAGGCCTTCCTGGCAGAATGCTGTGAAATTGGCAAGCTAAAGGTCTGTAAAAATGCTGATCTATACGGCCAATATCAAAACTTTTGTAGAATGTCAGGGCTCACCGCACTATCACAACACAAGTTCTCGCCTGAAATGAAGAACAGGACCGGCATTTCATCCAACAGGAACATGTGCGGCGTGTTCTGGAAGGGCGTAGATTTGAAGCCGGATTGGAAGTTATGTAGCTTCGAAGACAAAGCTACATCGCAAGCAGAAGGCTCAAAACATGTAGATTTGAGCCAAAATGCGCAAAGTATTGAGAAATCCCCCCTACGTGAGGACTTTGCGCATTTGACTAACAAAGCTACACCGCATATCGATTCAAACCTACATCAAAGCTACATGGGGGGGGTGTGTCAGGACGGAATGCAGGGGGAAGAAGGCCAAAAGTTGCCAAAGAAATTCATAGAGACAGAGCCAACAATCGGCCCTCATCCTCGGAAGGATGAACCTACTCCCTCTCAACGTGGAGCAGCCCAAAGTCAGGATCCTGCAGAAAAGGGCGCCACCACAGAAGAGAGACATCCTCCTTGCAAACCGACCGCCAAACAAGACAATCCCGGATTTGCCAAGTTCAAGGCTGGCATGGCAAAGCGGTATTGCGTGTTATGTGGAGAGGATTTCAGCTATGATCTAGGGATCCATTGGCAAGGCGGCTATATCTGCGCTCGATGCCATCGGGAAGGCCCGCCACCAGAGCCGGAAAAGGCCGATGCTCAACAGCGCTTTGACGACAACGGTTCCAAACCATAGAAATCGAGCCGATCCAATCTTGATTATTTAATTTTTAATATTTTGTTGAGTAGTTTAAACTAAACGAGCGTGAAATGAAATGACCGACTCTAAAAATTGGATGACAGAAATGAACGATCTGATCGACGGCGACTTTGTGAAGGCAGAAAACGGGGGCACAATAGGCCCATCCGAATAATCATTTTTGAATATTCTATTAATTATATGGAGATATTCGATGAAAAAAGGCAAGTCCAGGACCAGGAGAGCAAGGGCCAACATCGTTCGGCGTGATGCTGCCAGAACACGACGCGAGGTCGGGAGGGGCTACGACCCGAAGCGTTACGATAAACCAGTATCGGAGGATAGGTAATGCCTGATATCCGTGCCGATCCGTTACAGGGTTACGGATGTGATTCAAGGTGCAAGTGTGGTCAGTATCCCGGACATCTTGAGTTAGATAAAGCCTACTTGAATAATGAGATCTCCCTTCAACAATACGCCGACAAGGTAGGATGCACCAAGACAAGCGTTGAGCGGCATGTCAAAGGCCATCTCCCTGATGCACTACTGAAGGCGAAGGAGATCGAGGCAGTAGCCAACGGCGACACCCTGTTAGACGAGCTGAAGAAGGCCAGGGACCGGACATACACACTCCTTGATAAGGCGGAAGCTGCGGCCAATACTAAAATCTATGGGGCTCCTGTGGCCTACCTAAAGGAGATCAGAGAGCAACTAAAGTTCATAGCAGAGCTGGAAGGCAGGATAGCTGCACAGCCAACGGTAAACATACTGGTCCTCCCTGAGTGGTTGACACTGCGAGAGCAGATCGTGATCGCCTTGCGACCATATCCCGAAGCTCTGGAGGCCGTCCGAAATGCTATCAAGTGACCTTAAGGCAGCTCTGGATGTGGAGATCTACACAAAGAAGCCGTCTCTGTGGGCCTCTGAATGCCTCGGATTCAAGCCCGACCCCTGGCAGGCCGAAGTATTGGACAGCACCGCAAAGAAAACGCTGCTATGTTGCTCCAGGCAGTCAGGAAAAAGCTCAGTCTCCTCTATCCAAGCTCTGCATACGGCGCTCTTCCAGCCGGGAAGCTTGACGTTGATGGTCTCTCCATCCTTGAGACAATCGAGCGAGCTATTCAGGAAGTTTTTGGATCACCTAAACCTTCTTCCAGATATGCCAACGAGAAATGAGGACACCCGGCTCTCCATCAAACTAGACAACAACTCGCGTGTGGTGTCTCTCCCAGGCAGCGAAGGCACAATCAGAGGCTATTCCTCAGTGGACTTGCTAATCATCGATGAGGCGGCGCGTGTGGTCGATGATCTGTACTTTGCCGTAAAGCCCATGCTCGCCGTCTCTCAGGGGCGAATATTGGCCTTATCAACTCCCTTCGGTAAAAGAGGATGGTTCTTTAACGAGTTCTCTGTGGGCGTAGGATGGAAAAAGCATAGCATCAAGGCCACGGATTGTCCACGCATATCGAAAGAGTTCTTAGACGAGGAGCGCCTGTCCATGCCGGAAGCATGGTTCCGGGCAGAGTATATGTGCGAATTTACGGAGACCTCGGATAGCGTTTTTAGTCACGATCAGGTGTCCGGAGCGATGTCAAACGAAATTGAACCTTTATTTGGAGTTGAATAACATTGCCTAAATTTTATATAGGCCTGGATTTGGGGCAGGCCAGCGACTACACGGCCTTGGCCGTTCTGGAGCGACTAGAACCAGAAGGCGACAGAAAAGAGGCCGCCTACCACGTCCGGCATTTGGAACGCGTCCGAGGTCTCCCGTATCCTGATATTGTTGCTAAAGTAGCAACTATGCTTGAATCCCCGGCACTGAAAGGCAACTCCTCCATTGTGATCGACCAGACCGGCTGTGGCAGGCCTGTTTTTGATATGTTCAAAGAGGCCGGACTCGCCCCGATTGGCGTGCAAATTCATGGTGGCGACAGAGTCACGCATGAAAACGACAACTGGCGCGTTCCAAAGAGAGACCTTGTCGCAGTTCTGCAGGTGCTCCTTCAATCGAAGCGATTGAAAATCGCTTCAAGACTCGAGCTCGGAGCTATTTTGCAAGCCGAGATGTTAAATTTCAAGGTTAAAATTGACCCCACTACCGCTCACGATTCGTACAGCGCATGGAGAGAAGCCGATCACGATGACCTCGTGCTGTCTGTGGCTCTCGCTGCCTGGTATGGTGAAAACCAAGAACCTGAGACCACAACCATCTCTATCGGCCCGGGCTTAAGACCGAGGCCCTACGTCTCGCCGGTGATGGGGTACTGATGAATAGGTGTTCTCCATGTCGGCAGCAGATGATATGACTCTTCAGGCGAACTCGCCCCTCGATGGGACCGAGATGATTTCCTATGTCGACCAGCACGCAATGAAAGAGGATTTCGTGAGCAGGTTGGTAATGCTTGGCGAGGTCATTCAACCGATGGGCATGCGGGGCGGAAGAATACGAGGTTGAGCGATATCCAGATCGAAGACCACGCCGCCCACATGTTGTTTTAAGATCATAGATGCGATCTAATGAGGTCGCATTTTAGACAGTTTAACGTCTTTGCATCTCGATTTAATATTATCTATTTATAGATATTCAAAAGAGGTATATGAATGCAGACGCTCTTAGAAAAGTGGCCATTTGGCCCGAACCTACGCTCCGGAGGAATTTAAAATGTCCTTCGCAGACGATATGAGCCTCAGGGGATCATGCGAACTTGACAGCTCTGGCATGATTTCCGGCATTGACGAGATTATCAACCATCTCGATAAGCTGGAAAGGGCAGGCGAAAGCGCCGGAAATGCCCTCTCTTCAGGGCTATCGAAGGGCATCGGCGGAAGCTCAGAGCTTTTGGGGGGCGTGAAAGGCCAGCTCGCCTCGGAGGCAAGCAATTTCCGGTCTACAGGCACGGGAATTGGCCAGAGCCTTATAGGTGGGATGACATCCCAATTTGGTGCGGCTGGACAAGCCGCAGGACAACTTGCCACGACATTGGGGCCTGTTGGAGTGGCGGCGATGGCTGCAGGGGCCGGTATTATAGCAGTTGGTAGTGCCGTGTCTTCATCGGTGAACACTGCCGCAAACTTCCAGCAGTCCATGGCTAACGTGACGGCCATTATGGGCGGTAGCGAGGCCGAGATGCAAGCCATGTCGGCTGCTGCCAGAGATGCGGGAGCTACCACGCAGTACAGCGCCACCCAAGCAGCTCAGGCCCTCAGCTACATGGCCGGCGCCGGGTGGAACAGCACTCAGGCAACAGCCGGCCTGAAGGACACGCTCACAATGGCCGCGGCTGGTGGAATGGATCTAGCCGCCGCTGGCGACCTGATGACTGGCACCATAGCTCAATTCAATTTACAAGCCACCGATGCGGGCCGAGTGTCAAATGTCCTCGCTGCTGGTGCTTCCGCCACAAATACCAGCATTAGCCAACTAGGCGCAGGTATGAATGTGGTTGGATCCACAGCAAACACATTCGACATGAGCCTAGAAGAGACGACCGCTGCTCTTGGATCGCTCAGTAATGCCAATATAAAAGGTGCCGAAGGCGGAACAGCCTTACGAGGCATCCTGGCCAGCTTAGCCACGCAAACCGGGCCCGCCGCGGCTGCTCTGTCTGAATTGGGGCTGTCGGCTGCGGATGTGAACCCTGAGACCAATACCCTATCAGACACCATGCAGCTCTTGGAAGAGCGAGGCATGACGGCCACCCAGGCTATTGCCATCTTTGGCCGCGAAAATGTGTCTGCTGCGACCTATCTGGCAGCGCACAGTTCGGAGCTGGATGGCCTGCAGGCCTCCATCACAGGCACCTCCAAAGCCTCGGAGATGGCCGCTATCCAGACGAATACCTATCAAGGAGCCATGGGTGAGCTATCTTCGGCGGTGGAGGAGGCGCAAATCTCGCTAGGCGATGCGCTCTTGCCATCTTTGACTTCCGGGGTGCAACTGTTTACGGAGTTTGTCCAGGTTGGGACTGCTGCCGGCGAGGCCCTCTACGATTTCGCAAGCGACGTGAACACGACACTCGCTCCAGTGAAGGAAGCCTTCTCCTACACTCCTATGGGCCTGGTAGCTGGTGCAGTATCTGACACTGCTTCTGGCGTCTGGGACGATTTGAAAGCATGGGCCGGAATCGGAGATGAGGCCGGATCGGCTGTGGCAGAAGGTGTGGCCGATAACAAGGATTTGGCCACTTCGCCTGCTGATGCCATGACGAGCGGCACTGGAAAAGCAGCGATGAAAGACGCTGCGGGGGTGTCGGCCAAAGAATTCTCGAAGACATGGATTGAGGAATTTGAGACTCAACAAGCAGACAGGGAAATAGCCAAGATCCTCGCAAGATCTGGCGAACTGACCGTAGACAAGGGAAATATCGCCGGATCGGTCACCACGGAACTCGAAAACGGGCTTGAGATCCAAGTGGTATATCAGGGGAATAGCGAGAGCATAATGTCTCGGCTCTTCATAGATGGCCAGCAGATAGGGGATACTGTCTATGGGGCCAACAGAGAAGAGTCCGCCAGGAAGTTGCTGGATACATACAACCAGAAATATAATGAAGGCAACATTCTGGATATAACCGGAAAGACTGGAGAAGCCAAACTCTGGAGACTCAACCAGTCTACGCAGATAGAGTTTGACTACACGGGAATCTCCGCAATTTTCGGCAACCAATTCGTATCCCGGCTAGAAAACGAAGGCTCAAGAATATCGCAGACTGCCAGCAAAGAAGTGCAGAACACATATCAGTCCCTCCTCGATGCACTGAAGGAACCCACTTGGGACAATCTGGATGAAGTTCTCGGCCAGATGGACTCACTCGTAGCTGAGCATGAGCTGGACCCCTCCGAGGCGGCGCTGTGGGCCGAGAATTACAAGCAGGAACTCCTGAGCGGCATAACGGATATCGAGCAATTCTCTAAATCACAGGCAACGTCTCTCAATTCAACAATCGCCGATGCATTCTCAGACTTTGATTTCTCAGAGTCGGACAGAAAGCTCGTGCTGGCCATGAAGCCCATGCTGGACGCCGTTAAGGCCGAGAGCCCCAAAGCATTCGGTGAGTCTGGCCTAGCAGGGATTGACAAGTTCATCGAGATGGTGGAAAACGGCGCTTCCAGCTCCGAATTATATGCCTACTTCAAAACGTTGGGCACAAAAGCAGGAAACAGCTTCGCCGAGGCCATGAACTCCAACTTCGGAGAGATTGACTTTGACTGGAATAAGATGTGGGGCAAAAATTTCCTGTCTTCGTTGAGCGACCTGGACGCATTCGCTAAAAACATGTTCCAGCCGGAGCTAATAGAGCTATCGAGCGACGCACTTGAGCGGTACAACACCGGCACTGATGAGTACATTCTGCAATCAGAGCAGATGGTCGATACCGCAGTAAAACTTGCCGAGGAAAACAAGTGGTTGTTCACTGATGAGGATTATGACGCCTTGATGAAGTACAAGGACGGCGCCATGAGCCTTGGATCCACTCTGAACATTTTGGCGGACAAAGCAGACGACTCCGGGCAAGAGGTAAAGAAGTTCGCTCAGGAGGTCGAGGATGCTGATGATGAATGCGGAAAGCTCATATCGACTTTCGGTGCCTGGCAGGAGATGAACTCAAGCCTCTGGAAGTCTAACTACATCGGGTCTTCCTGGGGGGAAGATTACGACAATGCACTGGTAGCGAATGCGGCATACTATTACGTTGCTGCGGCATCATCACAGCGATACGCAGACTCTCGACAGGGTATCGTCAATGCCAAATCAGAAGAGTTGCGTGTCGCCGAGCTGTTGCTTGAAAAGTCACATGCCGGGACACTCTCGGACGAGGACCGCGCTCTTGCAGTGCGAACCTTTGGAATTGAGCTAACTGCCACAAATGAGAAGGCTGCGACCCTGGCAGAAACCCTGGCAAATTTCGACAATACATTTCAAGGAGATATTACCCGCACAATCTCGTTCGAGGGCGATCCCGAACCGCACAACGAGATAGTTTCTACACTGACGCTGGATACCGTCACTGCCTTGTCTGAGTATGAGTCCTTCCGGGCCAACATCGAGGGCACTGTCATCACTGCAAAGCTGTCAACTCAGATCGAGACAACGGCGGATAGGGTCTCATCACAACTTCAGGGCATCGATTTCGATGAAGAGCAGACTGCGACTAGAAAGATCTCGTTCAAGACCACAACTCCGGGGCTAAGCGGACAAGGGAATCAAACGGGAACTCAAGACTCATCCGCCATACTCCAGAATATATACATGTCGCTGGATAGAAATACTAATAGACAGATATTAGCGTTAACCAGCCAGGCTGCGATAACTCGCACGTTCATGACGATGTCTACAACTAATGTCACGAATGGCATCACGAGCGCCACTGAAACCTTATCAAATGCCATCAACGACGCCGCCGTCTTTATTGTGGACTCGATTCTAAACAATCAGGGCGGATCTGGGTCCGGGATCTCTGATAGTACTTCGTCTGAGTCGTCTTCGTTCTGGTCGGGCACAACACCATTAGCAGGGACATCCGGGGCCCTATTTTCCTACTCGGAAGGCGGGTACGTCGATAAGCCAACCTTCGCCGTGGTGGGCGACTCCCCTGGCGGTGAGTACATGGTGCCTGCCGAGAAGCTGGACAACTTCTTGATGGGCATGTCTCAGAGCAATGCCAGTGTCGGCCTGTCGCTCGATTCATCCTCTCTCCAGGAACAGCTACAGCAGGCAGTTAGGAGCATCTCGGTCCCGGCTATTCCCGTGCCGGTGAAGCTGAGCTTCGACTCGGATGCCATCAAGTCTCAGCTCACCAGCATCCTGTATGACATATTTGCGGAGATGCGGTAACGACTCTTTCCGGCCCATGGAGGCGAGGGGAGATCAGTGAAAACCTCATTTTAGACTGTTTAACGTCGCTGCATAATGATTATTTATTTTTCAATATGCATTGACTCAAAACAGTCTAAAATACGATTCGCGTTCTGCTCCCTGGCGCGCGTTCCTGCACGCCTACTTTTTTACGCATATCGTTTATCCCTATGCTCGATTCGTCAGTTTCATTTAGTTCTATGACATTTTTTGTAATATCTAAAGAAATGTAATAGAACTATTCCGGCGCAAAAAAGAAGATGCTCCGGGCTCATGCGCTCAGCCACTATCATTACAGCGACATATCCTTGGCATCGATTTTCAGGATCAAGTAACGAGCCATCCATCGTTCGTCTTCGTGGTCGAGACCCTCAAGAGCCTCACACAGGTGGTGACGATATATGAGAAGATCGGGACACGGTAGCGCCCCACAGCCCCATTGGCCGAAATAATGGCCTACTGACATGTACTGTCCCGTTAGAGCAGCAAGCTCCTCCAGGAGGCTGTCATCTATGAGCCGTTCCCTGCCAGATACAACGACTCGGACCAGGCCACCACCGATCGGCTCTACTCGTTCCAGCCAGCCACCCAATGAGTGGCCATTAGGTAGAATTTTAGGGGCCGTGGACATGAGGAGCGATTGAGCAGGCACCGCAGGAACCGCGCCGTTCGCAGAAAATTTTGTAGTTTTCATTTGCTATCTCGTTCTTTGTGAGCTAATAGACTTGACGAGCGCACGAGGCCGAACAGCTACCGGCTTCATTTCCGCCAAAGCCTCATAGATGCTCGTTTTTATCAATGTCCTCAAGTACTCTCCGCGTTCATCGTAAAAATTTATGGCCTCGTTCATCACGTGGCTCTCACTCCTCATGCATTTGGCTGCGGTCTTGGACAAGATCTGCACACTATGGGCGTTCAGATAGACACTTTTTCTTTTAATTAACTTTTTGTCTCCAATTGGCGGTTGCACCGTCTCACTTTTCATCGATACTTGACGCGTGTTTGTGGGTGGGCACGTCAACAACATGCCTAACAAATCGCCCAGAGGCATCTTTACGGAGGCCATTTCAGGCCTCCTTGCTGCCGTATTCGCTTTTGAGCTTGGTATCCGCATCCCGGATTGTCGCCAAAATCTCGTCTACTGAGGACCCATTTACACCAATTTCCCAGTTGTAGCATCGGCTTTTTTGCAAAATGATCTTAATTGGTAGCTTGCGGGTATCCTCCATTCAGGCCACCACCTTGATCTGATCAGAATCTATCGGCCCATTTGCACCGCCCGGCCATTTCCCGGCAGGCTTGATCGAATCGTCGGCAGAGACCAGCTTTGTGGCCTCTGCTTGTGGGAAGTAGCGCCTCATGTGTTTGCATGGGCTGCGGTTGTAGGTCGCGGCAGGGCAGGAGCATTTCGCGGCGGTCACAGTGTAATAGGCGTCCTTTTTGTTACTCAGAACCAGCACCATGCGGCCATTATCTAGGGTCACATCGCTTGGCATTGGATCGCTTGCTCTCCCCACATAGGCTAACAGGGTCTTAACAGCGTCGCGGCTTTGCTTTACCAGCCCGGATCGGCCTTCTAAGAGATTTCCAGACATATCTCAACTCACCACCTCCATATAGGTCCTGAAGCTATATAACTCTTTTGCTCTCTAAGTGTCTAAAGAGGGCAAAACATATATACCTAAGTGTTCAGACACATGGAGACTATGGAGACCGAAAGGAAAAAGCTGAATATCTCCTTATCGCCAGAAGTAGCCGCAGCATTGCGAAAATTTGCATTTGAATCTACAGGACATATGCGCGGCGTGTCGGATGTCGCTGAGAAAGCAATCCGTGAATTTCTGGAAAATCAGGGGATTAAGATTGAAGGGCAGGTTTGACCCTACCCCTTGCACCTACAATGGTGAGTTGAGATGCTAGGTTTGCTTATGCCCCCCGTAGATATAGCTCTTGCCAAGCATAGCTTTAATAATAATTTCCAATAATCCCTGTCAATAATAGTAATAAAAAACTGGTTTCCAGCCAGGGTGTGCAACCACCCTGACAGGAATATCGCACAAGGAAGCGATTTGCGTATGTCTAAACTAGCCACAGCAAGCATAAATAGCTTTGCGTCCACGAAGACGCGAACCGATTTTGTACCGCCTTCAGAAGAAGCCGCCTTTATCCTGAGTGCATCTCAGCTCTCGGCCCTCATCTCTCAGGCAGTCGAGAAGGCCATCCAGCCGCTTGTGGATCGCGTTGAGGCCCTGGAGGCCACAGTAGCCCAACAGAATGAGAAGATCGTAGCCTCTGAGAAGTGGCAAAACACGTTAGCCGACAACCAGGGTATCCAGCTCCAGCTCATCAACACCCTTCGCAGAGATGCCACCACAAAGGCACCAGCTCCGCACGAGACAAAGCCCACAAAGAAGACATCGGATCACATCGATGAGATCGCCCTCATCCTCGCGAATCGCGAAAAGGGATTGGTGCAATCCGCGGCACCTAAGCATTATCTGACAAAATTGAGAAAAGAAGGCATGAAGTTCTCAGACCTCGCGGCCATCATGAACTTGACCGTGGACAGAATAAGGCAGCTCTCCAGGATAGTCGCAACTGACCAGCGATTTAACGTCACCTGGCATCCCCGAAAGAAGAACACCAAGATAATCAAGCTGCGGAGATGGGATGCACCAGGACTTTAGACCGTCTAACCCTAAATTTAGGGTTTAGGGTCTGCTCGGAGAAAATAGAAAGCAGCAAGTAACCTGATAATTATCTCAAATCTATAAAAGAATGAAGATCTAAGGTGCTTAGATTCTTCTTGTCTGTTCTAGCTTGCGATAGAGATAGAATAAAGAGTAATGTATATAAATGAATATTTGTAGAATAAAATAATTCTCGCAAAATCCGATTTTTTCTTGAGCTATATAAAGAGAGGTCGAAAAGCCTAAATCCTAAATTTAGGATTATCTTTTGAAAATATTTTATAGACAAACAAATATTAGCACAATATCGTATCTGTATATCGAATCTTGTTAAGAAAATTTTATATGTATCTTAGTTACATACTTGAAGTCATTAATCCCAAATCGGAGCGAAGGGGGAGGCCATCTCTCCTACCCAGCCTTTTCCTTCGTCTCCATTCGTTTCAATGTCTCCTCGGTTGTCTTTGTGGGATTGGTAGTGCAACATCATAGTGAATGTTGCACTTCTGGTGCATGGCATTCTCCCAGACAATATTGCTCGTCGTGGCATTGCCACTTGGCTTAAAGTTAGATATCGGTTTTTGGGGGGTAGTGTGATGTATAGTCAAGACACACATTGCTTCTATTGATAGTGATTTTTCGATAATTTAAATCTGTCTAAATTGAGGTTCGTTTTAAAGTTAAACTAAATTTTTAAGTCAAATCTGCTTAGCTGCTTTAAATACTAACTTTAACTCTTAAAGCTGTACTTCGAGTTTTAAAGCTCTAAGTTCGATTTTTAAAGTTAGAGCTTTAATCCTTCGGCTGCTATTTTTAAATCATACTAAAAAACTTTTATATGCGTTTTACTGATATTTTTTTCTGCTAAGCAACTATATGTCTTTCATGGCAGGGGTCTTCGGGGGTCAGACTGCAGGAGGTTGAAGACATGATCAGGAGCCGGTTTGAAGCCGAGGATAAGAGGCGTCCCAAAGAAGAAGGCTTGTGGCCTCAGGAGTTCTGGCTATAATCTAGTGATACTTATCTAAAGAAAAGACATAAATACTCATACGAATATACGGATATTGGCGAACAGGGCTTCATAGGGCGTCTGCCAAAATCACCTCCCGCCACACGCGCCGTGGGTAGCGATTCGTCCATCTTCTTCCATCCCACGGTCTTCCTATATCTTGTATAAGAAAGCATGTTCTCCGACAGGTATCCTTGCAACAGCCGCCTTGCCATCCATAACCTTCATAAAAGATTGCTGCTCTGACCCAATAGGCCCGGAAAGATCGTTCTTGCTCCCAAGTAGTCCGATTTTTTCTTCCGGGCCACAAGATAATTATTCATGATAGTTGCTTATAGATTATTAGGCAGAGGGGAGATCACCTAGTCCACTATCCGAACTTCGCCCCTCCCGCCTCTAAATATCTGGCCTGTAGCCCTTCGGCTCATCCACAGGCTCGATTGTGGC
>CAZFFD010000050.1:0-20792 GCA_964518035.1 uncultured Methanotrichaceae archaeon
CGCAGACGGTACACATTTGAGAACTCATTTGGTGGCAGTTACCTCCGCAATATACCATAAATAAAGCTGATTATGCTATTAAAATCTGATGGTGTGGCCCTAAGCCCTGGATCGGCCTCTTCTTTTCATCTCATCCGCTTTTCTGTAGAGTATCTCTGCCAGGAATATCAGCAGGGCAATCATTAATGGAACGTCTCTCCTTGATTGCCTCTCTTGGACAGTTCTCCGGCTGACACGCTGTGCCTCTGCTACCAGGCTTCTCTTCGCTTCATCCTCACTGAAAACCTTTCCGCCATTCGACATGATCAGGTTGCTGAGATCGGGATTGACCCCAATATCTCGATACTCCAGAGGATAGTTGACGGCGAGGCTGTAGCTGCCGACGGAATAGATGCCGGTGGCGTTTGGCGTAAAAGTGGCGGTGTATCTATTGTCTCCAACCTTTTCCACATCCGCATCAGAAAAAACTGGACGTGCGTTGCTGTTAATGGTAACGGATAAGGGTGTGCCCATCCATCCGTCCACTACCTCGACCAGATTCTCCTGTGGCCGCGGGTCGCCCACCGCCCAATTCAGTGTAGACGAGATGATCTGAGAGCTGTCATTCGCGTAAAGAGATCCTGCCCAGGCGATGCCATCGTCAACTGTGAGGGCGGCCACCCTGCCTAGACCATAGCGCCAGACAGTCAGGACCGGTTTGCCGTCGGCGAGAGCTACAAGACGCTGTGCACCCGGCCTTGGGGTGACATCATTGAAGCCCGATACGGTAGCGTTAAACTTCAGATCGGCGGTGATATAATGATTCTCATTGACTACCGCTGCCACATATCCTCCAAGGCTCTCTGGAGTTGATGACGCATCCTGGGACGCCTCCTGCATGGCAGTAGTCAATGAGTCGGGATAGACGAATTCCGAGTAGTCCGAGCCGGTCTTGGCCGCCAGAGAATCCAATTCTCCTGACATCCCAGGGAATGCCTGAACCTGTATCAGACGGGTGCCCACATTCATCTGGCCCAGCAGGTCAATGGATCGCGTCACCACCTCAGGGTAATTGTTGAGGTTTCCGTCTGAGAGGACAACAAGTTCACCTTCGCCGCCGCTGGCATTTAGCATATCCCAGGCCAGCTTCAGACCGTTATCCAGATGGCTGTTCTCTGTGCCAGTGGGCGCAAGGGCCATGATTCTCTCTCCTATCATGCTCTTGGCTCTTGACATTGGCATGGGATCGAGCACATCATAGGCTTTAGTGCCGAATACTACAAGCCCCACCTTGTAATCCTGGAAATGGGGGGACTTGAGCAGTTCAACGGCAAGAGCCTTCTCGTAGTCCAGGAGAGTGGTGCCGTCCTTGGTTTTTGCAGTGAGAAGCGACAGCGAGATATCCAGAACAAATATGACCGTCTTGCCGCCCTCAAAGACACTCGGAACTGAACGCACAGGCAGGATCTTTTCAAGTGATGAGTCTCGATAGCCACCCAGTTCGAAGGCCTCTTCGCCGCCCACAACCACCAGGCCGCCTCCTTCGCGCACGTAGTCTTCCAGCCGATCCAAATCTGAGCTGTATGCAATGTCATCAAGTACTATCGCTTTGTAGCTGCCGAGGCCGAGAGGAAGCTCGGACGCAATGTCAAGCTTGTAAAGATCATTGAGGTCGACAGCCAGAGGCGAACTGCTACTTGAGACCAGCAGGATCTCGGGCTTAGGCACGACATAGATTGCCTTCAGGTAGTTGTCGTTTATGGGCTGGGAGTCAGTGGCAATCGCAGCTCGAATGATATGGTTTCCTGTCTCAAGAAATGAATGGGAGATCTTGATTGAAGTGCTGCCGTTGGCCGAGATGGTGTCGCTGTAGATCAACTGCTCGTCGGCAAAGACCGAGATAGGTCCCTGGTAGCCTCTCGCCGATCGCACAATCACCTTGAAGGGATAATCTCCAGCGAGGACGGCAGTGTTTGTGCCTGATATCTCTACGCTCGCATCATCGCTTATCGGGGTTAAGGCAAGGGCAAAAGTGGTAGCATTGGAGGAGCGTGCAAGGGATAAAGCATCTGCTAAAGATCGACCGCTGTTGCTGTAGCCATCCGAGATCAGAAGAAGAGAGCTTCCGGCAAGAGCATATTGCGCAATTCTGTCGCCAAGAGGCGTCGCATCTCCAGAGAAGCTTCTCACCGGAGCGTCAGTCCAGCCGTTCACGCGGGCCGCGACCCCTGGGTCAAAGATGCCCATCGACCCTGTCCGATCGTCGAGAATGGTGATGCTGGGGTGCTCGGATTGGACTGAATGCGTCTGCACGAAATATGGATTTGCGGCTGCGGCCAAAATCAAGCAGAAGATGAGGAGCCTTGAGGCGGCATAAATCTTGTTCCTGGAGCTTCTACGAATGAAGATCGCGCCTATTGCCAGGATTACTGGTATAGCCCAGAGCAGCTCAGGTATCGCAAAGTAAAGGTCCTGGATCATGTCTCCTTCCTCTTTCGCATGACGACCAGCTCCAGTAGAACTGCGAAAGCTGCGAGAGCAATAATCCAGTTGGAGAGGTCCTTTTCTACTGTAGTCTCCCGACTGCCGCCAGTGAATTGGCCGGCAACAATCTCACCGGTCCTTCTCAAAGATGACTCCTTGGGATCATACATATTCGCGGCCACTGTCTGTCCCTGGTAACGATATACGCCAACTTCATCCAGAATCAGACTGCTCGTAGTGAGGCTGGTGGACGGGGTCTCTACCAGGGTGGGTTCGCCCAGGTGAATGATCTCGCCGGTCTTGCGATTCGATTGCGAGACATCCGGAACATCGGTGACCCAGTTGATCATCTGATACCAGAAGATGGGATACTCAGGACGGAGATAGAAGTCTGAGTCCATCTCAAGGCCGCTGTACACCACCAGTCCCTTTCCGAGCCGCCAGTAGGAGAGGATTGGAGCGCCGTTGGCCTCAACCATTGTGGTGGAGCCCTTTCGGGAGGTGGCCTTGGGAAACTGGAAGAGTCCTATCTCATCGAAGTGCAGGCCCTTGGCAAAGCCCTCGTTTCTGACCCAGGGGGTGGCCGGACCAGCCTCAACTCCGGTCACGCGCACCGGCAGAAACTCAGGACTCTCCTGGCCGGAGGCTATGAATATCACTCGCCCCCCGTCGATGTAACGATTGAGCTCGCCATTCAAGGATGCATTCTTGGCGACAACCACGAGATCGTTGCCTTCTGGCTTTCCTGTGGTCTTTACCTGCACATTTGGAAGAGAGCGCAACGCAGCCAGGGCCGGACTCTCTTCGCCCAGGTATAGAACGCTCTTCTTGCCAGTGTCTGAGACAGAAATGTAGGCATGATTGTCCCATGAGACGGCATCATCGATATCCAAGGATATCTCGTTGACTCCGGGGTATGCAGTAAATGTGAGATAATATTCATCTTCGCCGTCCACCTGCACAGTGCGACTGTCTTCGCCGCCTGGGCCGTCGATTTTAATGGTGACGGTCTTCGCAAAACCGTAGTTATGAACCAGGGCCGTATGGTTGACGTATCCCGGTCCAGGCACATCCCAGGCCTCTACCATTGCCAGGTTATCGCCTCCCTGGTAAGAATCGGCGAAGACTATGCTCACCCGTCCGTCCGCCTCCAGTATCTTGCGGGTGGACGATGGATCGTCGCCGGTCCAGCTTATGAAATCCGAGACCACCAGAATGTGTCCGCCTTCACTCGACAGGAGGTTCTCGGCAAGAGTCATGCCGCTCGAAAGGTCGGAAGAGACAGCTTTGGGCTCAGCCTGGCGCAGGACGTCTCTCGCCTCAGCAGCGCTGCCCTCCTGGAGAGTGATATCGGCCCGGCTTGCTGCAAAGACTATGCTCACCCTCTGGTATTTGTCGAGGTATGGATCGATCATCTCCAAGGCCCTCGAGAAGCTGGCCTGCATGCTGGCCGAACAGTCCAGGACCACCACCAGATGACTGCTGGCTGGAGCCACATCGGTGCTGTAAGGGCCGGCGGCTGCCACGGTGAGCGAGCAGAGTGCCAGCAACTGCACCCAGAAGAGGGGGTCGTTGACCAGGCGGCTCAAGACGGCAGAGCGCTCGGCTTCGCCCTCTTGAAGGAATTGAGTCGCTGAGAAGCGGATTTCCTTGGGTCGAGGCCGAATGAGGTATATTATTATCAGAGGAATTATGGAGAGGAGCCCCAGAAGGGCTGTGGGATTCCTGAAAGGCATCGAGAAAGACGTTTGGTTCAAGATCTATGAAAAGGTTTGCGCAGGCAATAAATAGAATCGATGCCACAACTGATCAGCGAGTCTTTCCCAAATTGAGGTTTTCGTTATGGTCAGCGCCATGGAGATTTATATGCTTTTGCCCAAAACCAACTGCAAGAAATGCGGGGTTCCCACCTGCATGGCCTTTGCAGTAGGTCTGCTGAGAAGGGAGAAGAAGGTCGATGAATGCACTCCCATGATTGAAGAGAAGAAGTACGAGGCAAAGCTAAAAAAGCTGCGAGAGGTGATGGCTCCAATTGAGAACGCCTCGGAGACCGGCCTGATCATTCATCCAGAGAAGTGCTTTGGCTGCGGCAACTGCGTTGTCGCCTGTCCGGTCAATGTGGCCGCGGACCCTACCCGCTGCGGCGTGGGTCTGGGCCCGCAGAGCGACAAGGTGATCCTGAAGGTTGAGGACGGCGTGGTAGTCTGCAACAACCTCAAAGAATGCCGGCGCTTCGGGCCGAACAAGACCCTCTGCAATGCCTGCACTGTGACCTGTCCGAGCAAAGCCATAGAGTTCGTCTGAGGAAATAGGGAAGGTGAATAGAAAATGGCAACATGCACTGGATGCTCGCTTCTCTGCGAGGATATTGAAGCGACAGTAAAGGATGGGGGGCTCTCTCATGTCAAGAACCTCTGCAGGAAAGGACACGGCCACTTCCAGGCGGTCTTCACAGAGAGGACTGTGCCATCGGTCGACGGGCAGAAGGTCGATTTAGAAAAGGCCATTCTTGCGGCTGCGGAGATCTTGAAAAACGCCAAGAGTCCGCTCTTGTACGGATGGTCCAACTCTACGCTCGAGGCCCAGGCGGCAGGAATTCGTCTGGCTGAGAAGATCAGCGCGACCATTGATGATACCTCCTCCTTCTGCCAGGGACTTTTGATGGAGCGCGTAATAGCAGGAACGATTCCGACCTGTACTCTGGACGACGTGCGGAACTTCGCTGACACGAGCATCTTTTGGGGGTCTGATCCGTCCAACAGCCACCCGCGACATCTCTCCAGGTTTTCCTATTATCCTCGCGGAGAAAAAAGGCAAAGGAGCTACGAGGAGGAGAGAACCTGCATTGCAGTAGACGTGAGAAAGTCTGCGACAGCGCAGCTATGCAGCAACTACTACTTCCGGGTGCAGCCAGGGGGCGACGCCGAGTTCATGGAGGCCATCATCTCGGTGCTGGATGGAAAGATTCCGAAGGTGGCAGACAAGAAGAAGATGATTGAGCTTGGGACTCTCTTAAAGAAGACCGAGTACGGTGTGATCTTTCCCGGTTTAGGGATGGTCTATTCCATGCAGGACAGAATGGATCTCTTCGAGAGGCTGATGGCCAGGCTAAACGAGATCACCACCTTCCGGGCGATACCCATGGTCGGCCACTACAACATGCGCGGATTCAACGAGCTGTTGCGAGAGAAGACAGGCTTCATCAACCGCGTCTCATTCAAGGGTGGCGCTGCTGCGCATGGATCGGAGAGCAGCGTGCTATCGGCTGCAAAGAGTTGTGATGCGGCACTTGTAATCGGTTCTGATCCGTTATCGTCTCTGCCATTCGGCACGGCCCGGTTGTTGTCGAAAAAGCCGATGATTGCCATTGACCCGCGTCGTTCACTCACGACCGACGCCGCGAAGGTGGTCATACCTTCGGCTCTGTCAGGAATGGAGGCTGGCGGGACTGCTGTGAGAATGGATGGTGTGAAGATCAGGTTCGAGCCCATTATCGAGTCAAAGATGCCGACAGACGAAGAGATCCTGACTAGAATCATGGAGGCGATTTAAGTGCCAGAAGAGGTTGAGGTGACGATTGTCACAGTGCGAGACATCTTTCAAGACGAGGCAGCAAAAAAGAGCCGGTTCTCTCAGGAGTACGAAAAACTCAGCGCCCTGATCGTGTTGGACAAGCAGGACATGGCTAGGCTGGCTGTCAAGGACGGGCAGAAGCTTCTGGTGAAAAATGATTCAGGAAGCGTGATTGTGGCAGTGAAAACATCGGCGGATGAGGCTCATCCAGGCCTCGCATTCATGAACAATAGCCCCTGGTCCAATCAGCTCGTAGCGGATTCTGTGGGCGAGAGCAGCATTCCTGGCTTCAAGAGCATCAAGGCAAAGCTCGCTCGCACGGAAGAAACTGCTAATGTGACCCCCATAACCGAACTCTTTTCAAGGATGAAAGGGTGAGGTAAGAGGCCATGAATCTCATTTCCATTTCTGATCTCTCCAAAGAGGAGATCTTGCGGCTGCTGGACAGTGCTGAGGCCTTCCGGGCCCGGAGGAGTAGGCATGGCGAACCCTTGAAGGGAAAGAGCCTGGCCATGATCTTTGAGAAGCCCTCCACAAGGACGCGCGTCTCCTTAGAGGTGGCGGCAGCGGAGCTTGGTGGTCATCCGCTGTACCTGTCGGCTGGCGAGCTGCAGCTGGGGCGGGGCGAGACCATTGCAGACACGGCGCGGGTGCTCTCCCGATTTGTGCACGGCATCACTGCTCGCGTCTTCTCCCACAACACTGTGGTTCAGCTCGCGGCTCACGCCAGCGTGCCGGTGGTCAATGCTCTCTCGGATTGGGAGCACCCATTGCAGATTCTCGCTGATCTGCAGACGATTCGCCAGCGTTTTGGCAGCCTGGAGGGGCTTTCCATCGCGTGGGTGGGCGACGGAAACAACGTCTGCAATTCGCTGATCCTGGCGGCTGCCATCCTCGGAATGGAGATCACAGTGGCCTCGCCGCCGGGATATCAGCCGAAGTCCGAGATCCTGGAGCAGGCGAAAAGCCTCGGCGGCCTGCCGAGGATTGTGACTGAGCCGACAGATGCCGCCAGGGGCGCGGATGTGCTGGTCACTGACACATGGGTCTCGATGGGTGACGAGGGCGAGGAGGCTGAGAGGCTGCGGGTGTTCGGCAAGTACCAGTTGAATGCAGACCTCATGAGTCTCGCCGGCCAGCAGGCCATCGCCCTGCACTGTCTGCCAGCCCACCGTGGCCAGGAGATCACTGATGAGGTGATGGACGGGCCGCAGTCTGCGGTCTTCGATGAGGCGGAGAACAGGCTGCACACGAGCAAGGCTGTCATGGCCTGGCTGATCGGGCAGAGGTAAAAGTGGTAATTGCCGATCAGTTTGTTTGGTACTGAGAATGTCTCAGATAAATATCCAGAGGGCCAGGAGATATCGGGATAAGCTAGACCTGATTGTCCTTCGAGCTGAGCAGGCACAAACCTGGCTGGATGAGGATCTCCCAGAGGTTTTTTTGGGGGATGACAAGACGAAGCTGGCAACCTACAAGGCCTTCCAGGAGTCTGTAGAGGCCAGCTTGGATTTGGTGGCAATGATCTGCAAGGACCAGGGACTCAATCCACAGGACGATTATGGCAATCTGGAGAAGCTGGCAGATCTCAGTGACAGCTCAAGGATGGTCCTGAAAGAGGCTAACGGCCTACGCAATCATCTGATTCACAGGTACAACAGAAGAGATGATCGGATTGCCAGAGAGAGCATGGTGGATTTGCTCCCTGGAATTTTAGCTTTTGTCGGAGAGGTGGAGGCGTGGCTGGAGAGGACATTGTCGCTAAGGTGAAGGCGGACTTGCAGTTTCTGGATGATCCTCTTTGGCAGGAGCGACTGCTGGGAGTGCTTCTTTACGGCTCTCAGTCTACAGGCGAAGCCGGGGAAAACAGCGACATCGACCTGTGCATCGTAGCCCCAGAGGCCCTTGACCAGTCGAAGCTATGGAGGCAATTCATATCCCACCTCAGGGACAGCCGCTATGATGTGCGCATCTTTGAGCTGTTGCCCATGTACCTCAAGGCGGCGGTGATTGAGCAGGGGGTCGTGGTGCACTGCAAAGACGAGCCGGAGCTTTACGAGTACCTCTATTCCTTCCGGCGCGATTGGGATGATCAAAAGCACAGGCAAACGCTGACGCCGGAGGAGGCGCGGGGGCTATTCCGGAGGGCCGGGAGGAGTGGCGCCTCTGGCAAACGTTGAGGGGATCGAAAAGTTCTAGTAGAGCACAGCTCTTTTATCTGCCCAGGTCCCATTGGCAGGGGCTTGAGCGCGCGGGGGTTGCCAAGTGGTTAAAGGCGCAGGGCTTAGGACCCTGTCACGAAGGTGTTCGCGGGTTCGACTCCCGTCCCCCGCATTATGTTCGCCAGCGGGCGAACACGGGTTTTAATTACCACATTTCTTGCTCTTTAAATGATAATATTCGGTCGCAGATATATTTGGCTCCTCGCTATTCTTTGTGTATAGTAGACCTTAATAGCAACTCCTACTAGAAATAATGTTAAATGTACTATCAAGCTTTTCTGAACTGAATTCTGATGCATGCATATGCTGATAAGCAGTACGAGATCTATATCACTCCTAATCGTCTCAGTTCAATCTCATGCAAATCTCGGAACGATTGCTTTTCAGCAGGTACTTCTTCACCATATGGTGTATTTTGAATACCCTCGCTAAAGCCCCTATTTAAGGCATAATCGATAGGATTACGCGTGGCATAGAAGCAGACACTATAATCGGTTGATTGATTTTGGAAATAGATGCATCGTACTATCGCATCCCATTGCCCTTCCTTAAATTTGAACTCAATTGGATTGATATCTACTATGCAGCCTTCCGCAAATCCACAACTGAGCATTCCATGCAGATAGGGACTAAAACAGGACATGTGTTCATGAATATAATACATTCTATACACGGTGGTTTCTGCGAATTTCTTCCAGGAAATGTTTTTGGGAAGAATAAAAAGATTCAGGCTGACCGCAAAATTTGATCGGTTAGATCTGTCTCTTAACTTTAATTCTTGTGGCACATCGATTGCGCATATCGGAATGGCGATTTTGCTTCGTTGGTGTACGATCGCATTATGTCTTCTCACCTCATTTCCAGGAATTTTGTTGCCTGATTCATCTTTGAGATTTATAACTGGATAAAGCAAATCACTACCTCGTTCTTTATAGTAGCCATGCCAAGAACATGAATGAACATTTTCATAATTTAGCACAGTATTCGCTTGATGTATTTGAATTCTGCTAAAATTAAGCTTATGTGCTGCATCAATAAAGACGTCAAGCTCACCTTTATTAGGATTATCTCTAATTGGATTAATTCTTATAGTTATAATTTTATTGTTATCTCTGTAGATGGATAGATACTTTCCCTTGACTCGAAATTTCAATGCATCGGATTCGCATTCTAAAATGCAAATATGATCTTTCATTTTATTTAAATAATATAATAAATATTTTATCCCTGATGACCAAGCAGCTTCTTTCATACTACGTTCTTCTAATTGATAATTTTTCTTGAGTTCGTTGAGTATATATTCTTTAAGTTCCTCTGGTGATAAACTCTCTATTTCAGGTGGCAATTGTTCATGAGATTCTAGGCTCTCTTTTTTTAGATACCATATCTCCTGCGGGGATTTGTCTGCAATTTCGCGAAGTGTTTGCTCTTTAAAGTGATTATTATGTGTGATTTCATAAATGGAAGGGCTAAAAGAAATCTCATTCAGTTGCAAGATGTAATCATATTGTTTTCCAAAAGTCTTTATTATTGCGTTTTTTGTTCTTCCTATTATATCCATCAACTTTTTTTCGTCTCCATATTTTAACTCTTGAACATCATATATTAACTTTTGAAAAATTTCCGATTCAATCATGTTATAAAATGCATTTTGGTTCCTATAAATAAGGTAGTGTCTCGATCTTGATGTAAAATAGTATTAGTGATCCCGGAGGTGAGTCCCCGCTTTGACCCAAAATGGCTACAGCCTACCATTCCATCAGCGCCTCGCCCCGGCTCTCGCCCACCGCCACTCCCCCGCGTGCGCCCGCGCGTGGGTGACCGGGCCCACCCGCGCCGGGACTGGTGGAGCAGCCCGAGCCTGACCCCCGGTCAGCCGGGAATTCGAGTCCATGTACTGGAGAGATCGCATCTCAATCAAATTTATATCTCTTCAAGAGCATACAAATTACTATGAGCACAAAAACCATCTCCATAAGAGACGATGTTCATAAGCGTCTTGTGGAGGCAAAGAGACAAGACGAAAGCTTCAGCGATGTAATTGATAGGCTTTTAAAAAAGGAAAACGCTGACTTGTCTGTATTTTTCGGCTCTCTAAAAAATAGCGACCTTCTGGACGAGATCGAAGAGGATTCAAAGAGGATAAGGGCTTCTGCGAGGTCAAGAGTTTGAATGTCCTGGATACCAGCGCCCTTATAGACTTGTTCAGAGGAAATGAAGTAGCAAAGAGTTTCATAGATGATGATGCGGTTACTACTACGGTTACGTATCATGAGATCTTTCAAAGAATAAAACACAGAAAATCAAAGAGCGAAGATGGTTTTTTCAGATATTTCTTCTCATATTTACAAGTCTTGGATTATAATATTTGTGCGGCGGAAGCCTCAAGCGACATTATGGCTAAACTTATGTGCATAGGAACTCCTGTTAATGTTCTTGACGTGTTGATTGCCGGAATAGCTGTGGCGAATGGAGCAAACAAGCTGATCACCCGTGACAGAGATTTCCTGAAGATATCTGAAGTCACAGATATTGAAATCATGGTTTACTAAATCATTCCTGCAAGGGCTTTTGGCGATCAGGTCGGCGATGCCACCACGGGGGCAAATAAGTATCATTGGCAGAGATACCGCAAGAGCGATCTCATTATTAGCCTCAGCATGACCTCCGCGCGTGCCCGCGTCCAGGGGCAGGCTCATCTGCGCTAGCGCAGCGGCCCGCGCCTGTGCCCCCGGCCAGCCGGGAATTCGAGTCCATGTCCAGGAGAGATTGCATTTCAATCAAATTTATATCTCTTCAAGAGCATACAAATTACCATGTGTCTTCGCCAACTCAATTTTAACCCCTCAATTAAGGAAAAGCCAATTCGTTCCAATAGATTCCCGAAATTACTATTTTGATTGTGAAGCGCAGGATTCGAATATTCTGCATGCGGTGACTGATCATGACAATATTTAAAATGCCCACAATGGATAAATCAGAGTATGACATGCTTGTAAAAGATGAGTATGTCTGTCGCATAGCCTTCAAAGGAGAAAGTCATCCTTATATCGCGCCGTTCTTGTATGTCTTCGACGGCAAATTCATGTACTTCTTGTCCACAAAATATGGAAAGAAAGTGCAGTATTTCAGGCAGAATCCCTCGGTTGCTGTTGAGATCGAAAGGTTTGCGCCAGACCTCTCAAATTTTTCATTTGTAGCCATACCTGGTCGCATTGAAGAGGTAGTGGATACTGAAATCAAACGCATTGTTAGACAAAAGTTTGTGGATTTGATTAAAAAGAAAAATCTATCCGCAAACGTGTTATCTGCCCTGGGGCATACGCCGGATGAGCCGATTGAAGCCCTGCTGACTGAAGAGAAGAACAGCGTCTGGAAATTGACGGGCGTCAATGTCAGGGATATTTTGGGCTTGAAGCATTCAGCAGGGCCATGAATATCGATAACTGTTCTTTATCTGATCTGCCTCAGAATGGTAGTGTGCCCGCCTGGGCAGGCCCACCTTCGTCGGCGCCGGAGCAAGCGCTCCGCGCCTGTGCCCCCAGCCAGCCGGGAATGCGGTGCCAATCCTCCTGGTGGAGGACCCGCATTTCATAGCCTATGAAGGCCGGACACCTTTATCGACTGAGGGGGAACTGGTTCGGATTTGAGCCTCCAAATCTTGTCTAACTATCGACGGGCTTTTAACCGCAGGCTCCCATCTGCGAACCTATGGGGATTGGTATCAAGCATATGATTTTGTTGTTGGCAGTCATGTCATCCGCCTTCATCTCTCTTCCCTATGCAGAAGGGGGCTGTGGAGGATCTTGTGGATTATCCAGCGGCGGCTCTTCATACAACTTCCTGGATGATCCTGGATTCAGCGTCGATATGTCGAGCTTCGATGAGTTTATGAGAGATAACCTCGGAGATCAGACCACATTGAATGCGAAATCGCTCTCGCAAGATCTGTTATTGGACGCCAATTCATCTATCAACCAGACTGACAATGGCAATGCTAGCCAGAATGGCTTTGCAGTCGTCCCTGCAACTGGTAGTTCGGCAAACACTACATCTGATACTGGAGCAATCAAATTGGGTGCTTCAGGCATGCAAGACAAGAGAGTATCAACTCTGGCATTTGCCATTTTCAACTAATATTTTTCAGGCAATCCAATAACTCTTTTTTAATTTTATGACTTCGCGTGAAAAATCCTTTTGCAAAATATCTAAATACGTTAAATCATCGTTATTACTATGGATCTTGCGCCCCGCCTTTGCACTACAGTCAGTCTTACATACTGCGACAAATGGAATATTGATTGCACAAACCGGTCTTTTTTCGGATGAGGATCAAACTATGTAATTGAGGTGTCCAGATGAGCTTTCTTATAGATCCGCCACTGCTTGTTTTCTCAGGACTTGCTATCTTCCTCCTGGGAAGAAGACTGGATTGGAGCAGACATGCCAAGATAGTAATAGGGCTAGGCGTTGCCCTGATATTCATCTCCTTCAGCGTTCTTCTTTATGCAGACATGATCCGCTGTACCTTCCCATTCTTCTCAAACCAGATCGGATCGGAATTCATGTTTCATACGAACATTACGAATATCCATAAAGATCAGGTTCCTCAAATAGCAGTTCTTTTCCTTTTCCTGCTTTACCCTGTCTGGATATTCGTAGGCTATGCATTTGCCCTTCTCAGAGAGAAAAAAAAGTATGTCTCCACCAGAACTTGCACATATGCCGATGTCAAGAGCAAAAGCCGCAGGATCGTGAGGAAAAGCACATTCGATTCTCATACTGCCGTAGAGCGGGGTGAAGATGCAAGAAAATGCGTCAGAGCAGCCATTGAACGGCTGGGTGGAATGGGCAACTTCGTTAAGAATGGTGACAAAGTCCTGGTTAAAATAAACATCTGTGGAGGAGTGCCTGAGAACAAGAGCACCTTTACCAGCATTGATGTGTCCGATGAGCTATGCAACATGATTCGCGAGGCCGGAGGCGTTGCCACATTTGCAGATGCCGATATGGTATGGATTAAATTCCAGCAGGCGGCTAAGGACTCAGGTTATCTCAAATGGGCAGAGGAGAAGGGCGTGGACCTTGTCAATCTCTCAGAGAAGACAATAGTTAATTTCGACTTCGGGCCGGACAGTGCTCTGGGAACCGAAAAAGTCTCTTTGAAGGCGATAGAGGCAGACGTGATCATATCAGTTTCTGCTATGAAAACCCACCTGCTCACAGGCGTGACACTGGCCATGAAAAACATGTACGGAACCTTTCCGGACATTGACAAAGCCAAATTCCATAAAAAGAGCATTGAGGACGTTATATTCGAGATCAACTCCGCATTTACCCCGAACCTCGCTATAATCGATGGAAGCGTGGGAGGTGAGGCCATAGGCCCACTTTCAGCCGAGCCGGTTTATTACCAGACCATCATCGCCTCGGATGATGTGGTCCAGGCCGATTCTGTTGCCTGCCAGATGATGGGCTACCGCCCTATGGATATTATTCATATCAGAAAGGCCCATGAAGCAGGTCTGGGCGATGCATCTATCCAGTTCAACTTAAGCAGCCTGCCTTATTCCCACATCAAAGACGGCGCATGGGAAAAGCCCAGGATAGAGATAAAAGATTTTTACGAATGGGCCATCGAAGTCGTCCTTATGTTTCCCGGCTGGCAGACGCTTTTTAACATCGGCGCAGACTTTCTGCTCTATGATCTATCCCGCCTGCCGATCTTTCGATACCTCATGCCCGCCGCCCTGAAATTCCTGCAGGATGCCATCTATCCTGTCATTAAGGATAATAGGAGCACAGCCCAGGATGTGGCTCGCCGGGTGATCAACATCAACCTCATGGTCCTGGTGGCCCTGGGCTGTGCTATCGGCTATTACCTGAACGGATATTTCGCCAGATCCTCTCTTGTCTATGAGCTGGGCATGCTCCTTGGCATCGCCCTGGGATTCGTGGCTGCAGTCAGGATGAAGACCATTCATTTTGCAGCATTGCTGGCCATATCCGGCCTTGCTGCCTATGTTGTCGAATCAATAAACGTCCATAATAATCTGCTCGCATACAATTACAGCAGCGCGATCGATGAAAAGACCTCGTTTATCTATATCGTATGCGGATGGATGGTGATGATGCTCTCCGTCCTTCAGTCCTCCGACCTGCTCTGTCAATGGATTTCGAATCTGGGCATCTTTGAACAGCTGAGACGCTGGAAGGTTCTTCCTCTGTCTCTGGTCCTGGTGGCCTTCGCACTGTTCTTCTATTGGGAGGGCTATTTTGGCCTGGCACAGAAGAGCGAAAGCAGCCTCGTACTGGTCATGTATGCGGTCATGGCGATACTGGGGATGATTTACTCCTCCCGGCACTCTATTGAATGGAATGCCTCGCTTCTCATTGCTGCAGCTATCGCTGGAGGCCTCATGGAGCTGATCGGCTCTCTGGCCGGCCTGTGGAGCTATCACTTCGGCGAGACGCTGGCTGTGTTCTTCGTCCTGACCTGGCCTCTCAACACCATGGCAGTTCATGCCGTAGCCTATCTGCTGGGAGTAGACCTGGGGGCGCATGAAAAGAGAAGCCTGCTGAAGAACCTGAAATGAGGGTATTCAATTGAACATGCGCAAATATGGGTTGAAATGATCACGAGCCACCATCAGGCTATCCTGGATGAGGCAGCTCGGATGAAGTGTGTGGAATCCGACTTGAAAGTCAAGAGAAATTAAGTGCGGGGGATGGGATTCGAACCCACGAACACCTTCGTGACTGGACCCTGAATCCAGCGCCTTTGACCTGGCTTGGCAACCCCCGCAAAAGAGGCAGCCAATCTCATGCAGTTGTACTATTTAACTGTATTTGTGGGCCCCATGCCTTCCCGCTGGCCAGCCCTCGCTCCGGGGTGCCGCTCGGGCTTGGGTGCCCGCAAGCGTACGCTCGTGCCCGGGGGTGGGAGGCCCGTCGGGCCAGTGTTGAGGTAGCAGGAGACGAATCGAGCAGCATTTCTGCGCGAGTTATCTCCGAAGGGGCTTGCCGTGAATCAAGAGATTCCTTGATAGATTGATATTGATGGGGAAATGGCTCAGATTCAAGGCAGTCTGTCTTTTCCATCGATCGTGAGATGACCTCGGCAGGCAGGCGAAGCATGTCTTTTTCTACGGACAAATATTATCTCGTTCAACAATCGTTGCCCGTTCCTCTTCCGATAGTCCTCTCAGTCAGTGTTTGCCGTCTTTGTGGCTTTGTGCCTTTGTGGTGAAATTTGTAAAAGCAGCAAAAATTACTCCACCCTGGCCGAAGCTCCCACTTCCTCCGCCCGGCAGGCCACCCCGCGCCGCTTCATCTCTGCCAGGAGCTCCTCCATGAACACTCCCTGCCCGGCCATATGCGCATGCGACTGCTCTGCTACCCGTCCGCCTATGTGGCCGATGCTCGTAGTATCCACGCCGCAGCTGGGGCTTTTCGCCACTCCCACAATGTGCAGCCTTGCGCCCTGCCGGGCCAGCATCTCCATGAGGTCCGCGTAAGGGGCAATGAGCGTTTGGCAGAATCTGCGAAACTGCGGCACGTCCATCTGGTTCTTCGTGACCGTCCAGCGGTCGAGGCCCATGTAGAGCGCCTCAGGGCATGGTAGCTGGATGACCGGTCCGGCTGGCGAAAAGTGCACAGGCGCGAGGCTCTTGACACGCGTCAGAGGATTGAGCAGACAGTGGGAGACTATGGTGATCTCCTGCGCTAACAGGGATGAATCCTCCGCAGACGGATCCTCAATCTCAACTCTAATCTGTTTAGACGGCATATTGAAGTCACCAGCATTCCATAGGATTATAAACCTATAATAACTTAATTCTATAACATGACTACTACCATCCAGGTTAAAGACGATGTTCAGCAGATGCTTGACCGGCTGAAGAAGGAAATTGATGCCAAATCCTACGACGAGGTCATCCGCTATCTCTTCAAAAAGGCAAAGCGCATGGATCGATCTCACTTCGGCAGCCTCCCCAAACTAGAGTCCTTCCAGAGGGAAGAAATTGACCGTCTTGATTGACTCCTGGGCCTGGATCGAGTTCTTCCAGGGCAGTCGCGCCGGCTCAGTCGTCATGGGCTACCTTGACGGCGACTCTGATCTCATCATCAGCACCGTCAATCTGGCCGAGGTCTATTGCTGGATCCTCCGCTACTACGACGAGTCGACCGCCGAGAAGAAAAGGGAAGCCATGAAGGAGCGCTGCACCCTGATCGATGTGGACGAAGAGATTGCCGTTCAGGCCGCCCGGATCAGAAACCAGCTCAAATGGGGTCTTGGCAACTCAATAGTCTGCGCCACCGCCCGACGTGAAGCGGCCCGCGTATTAACCGGAGACCAGGACTATCGCGGACAGGATGATGTTATCTTCCTGGACCGGTCCTGAGATCGAGCGCAGAGCCAAATGCTGCCCCCGCCTCAAAATAGATCGGTAGGGCTACTTCTTCTTCATTTTTTTCAAATGCTGGTAGAACTGAATGCCGTCTTTGTCGTCGTAGAATGTGATCTTCTCAGCCTTTTCGCCCACCTTGATCTTGAGTGTGTTGTTGTGAAACTCGTTCACGTACTCAACGTCGTCAATCACGTCCAACGGCACAGTCTGCACGCTGTCCCAGGCGATCCCGGGGCGCACAAAATGCACATTTCTGTCTGTCGTCACCAGATATCCCAGCACCTTGTCCAGCATGCCCATCCTGGCGAAGGTCAGCATCTGCTCTGAGGCCCGGCTGTGCAGGAGGGCGGGCGCAATCTGCACCAGCCTTTCTCCTGCGGAGGCTAGCTTTTTAGCCGTCCTTTTCAGCTTCTTCGGAACCTCTATGCCGCAGGATTCTATTGTCTCAGTCATATTAATCTGCAATGATCTTATGCTATGGTCTTTAGATATGGTCTCTTATTTGTGCGTCCTTTGTGGCTCTGTGCCTTTGTGGTTTGGTTTTAGTACAACTGCGACCTTCACCACAAAGACACTAAGGCACAAAGACGAGGGCAAAACCTAAGTTACAATCTTTTCCAGGCAGTCGTTCTCCAGAGCGATCTTTACCTCGCGAGCGAGTCTCCTGCCAGTGGACATGTTAGTTCGCCACAGAGCGTTTCCGTAAGGATGCCCGACAGCCATGTGCACATTCGTTCCGCCGCCGATGCGCGGAGCTACGTCGTAGATATAGAAATTGAGATCTTTGTCCACGCAGGTCTGCAGACAGAAAGGCCCAATGATGCCAGGAGAATAGTGCTCTTGCGTCGCAGCAACATACTTCTCGGCCAGAGTAAACGCCTTCTCCAAGAGCGACTCTCGCAAAGTGGCTGAGTTGTGCCCGCAGACGGTGTACTCAGGATTTATCTGCCGGTCGTTAAGAGAAAGCTGCTGGGGAGCAGGCAGCCGGCAGTGCCCGTCAAGCGATGTCTCAAATCGCCAGTCAATGCCGATCAGCTCAATTGCCTTGCTGATGGGCGAGTAGAAGAAGTCAAGGTTGAAGACTGGCCCTATGATATATCGCTCAATTCTGGCCAGCTCAATTCCGTCCTGATCGATCACATTCTGGCGCAGCAGTGTGTCGGCCTTCTGGCAGTACTCCTCGTAGGATGATGCAGTGAAAAATCCCCTCTCCAGGGTCTTGACGGCATGGGGCAGCTTGACCATCACCAGCTCCTTTATGTCCTCAGCCTCGACAGGCTCAGGAAAAGGCAGCCCTGCTTTCTCCAGTATCCAGTAGTAATCCCTCTTGTCCCCGCGCTCCTCAGATCGAAGAAGATTTCGCGATCCCAAAAGGGGCAAAGTAAACTGATCCTCAACCGCATCTATGCCGCAGTAAGATGTAAACGAGCGGTTAGGTACGAAAAGAGTGTTCTTTTCCTTGAGAATATCCTGGTTTTCGGGCTCCAAAATCTGCGAGAACTTCTTGAGCATCATGACCTCATCGATCATGCCACCCACGATCTTGCCGGATTTGTCCCTGCTGGCGCGGAAGTACTTGACATAAGGCATCTCCCGCCCTTCCTGGCATACCGCCAGCGTCCTGAAATTCTCTTCCACTGCGCCGTCTGCCGTATCTAGGGCAGAATGGGATGCAATCATCCCGATTCGCAGATCATCGAGGTCGTATCCCCTCAAGACCTCTAAAACCTTGCTGCGATCGATCAAGTCAGAGCACCTCAAAATAATTACGTTGTTCCCTCATATTTCCATCCCGATTTATCAAGATGACCCTACCCCACCAACTTCCCAGTTATAGCTTCTTTGCTCACCATAGCTAAGCCGCTGGAACTGCCGGCAATGCGGTGTCGTCCTCTCTTCATATCATTTCCGGCATGCAACATATAGACTCCCTCAAGCCTGGCCGAGCCGTCGTGCCATCTTTGCACTTGTTTTTAGTCGCTGAAGGATCAAAGCGATCCAATGATCTGCTTCCTGATCTCTCCCGGCCAGCGACTCGCTTCACCCGATATTGCGTCCTATTTCTCTGATCGGTAATAAAGGGTGATGCTGTTCCTTCTTTATTTTTGATCCGTGTTTTGCTATCGCGAAGGCTAAAGAGGAGCCTGGCGGGTTTGCCTCGTGCTCGATATAGGGCTTCGAACAGGATGAACGCGCCATCCTCTGCCAGGAATTGCTCTCCCATTGATAAACTATATATTTCTTCATGCCTTTTCGCTAACGAGACGTGATTCCTCGTCAGCAAAAAGTGCGCCTGGATGATCGATCATTGGAGTTGAGGTTTTTGGCTGGCAAAGCATGGAAGTTTGGAGACGATATCGATACGGATGCCATCATTCCCGGGCGCTATCTGGTCATCAATGACCCAAAGGAGCTGGCAGAGCATCTCTTCGAGGGCGTTCGCCCGGAGATGGCGGGAATGGTTAAAGAGGGTGACTATGTGGTCGGGGGAGAGAACTTCGGATGCGGCTCATCGAGAGAGCATGCTCCTCTCGCTCTGAAGGGCGCGGGCGTGAAAGCAATAGTAGCCAAATCATTTGCCAGGATATTCTTTAGAAACTCTATCAACATCGGCCTGCCCCTTTTCATCTGCTCCCAGGTGGATGGGATTGCCGATGGGGCCGAGATCGATATCGATATGGCTGGTGGAGTGATTTACAATAAATCCAGGATCGAGTCCTACAAAACTACGCCTCTTCCCGATTTTCTCAGAGAGATCGTTCTTGCGGGCGGGCTTGTGGAGTACACCAGAAGACAGGTGTCAAAGGTGACGGCATGAACTATAAAGTACCAGTAATAGCAGGCGATGGCATAGGCCCGGAGATCATAAAGGAGGGCCAGAAGGTCTTGGACGCGGCAGCAGACAGATTCAACTTCTCCTTGGACTGGGTGGAGTTCTCCCTTGGGGCTGAGCACTACCTCAAGACCGGAGAGCTTGTGGGCGAGGAGACCCTCAAGGAGCTGGGCCGATATCCTGCCATCTACCTGGGCTCTATTGGCGACCCGCGCGTCAAGCCCGGCGTATTGGAGAAAGGCGTTCTCTTGGCCATGCGCTTTTATTTTGATCAATACATCAACCTGCGGCCAGTCAAGCTCCTAGAAGGTGTCTGGACTCCACTCAAGGATAAGACCTCTAAGGATATCGATTTCGTTGTAGTTCGCGAGAACACCGAGGACTTTTATATTGGCATAGGCAGTCGCGCACGGCGCGGCAAGAGCCACGCTGACTTTGAGATCAAGCGCAGCCTCTACAACATCAAGTTCGGGCTGGATATCGATTCCGATAGCGAGGAGATCGGCTACCAGATCGGCGAGGTGAGCAAAGAGGGCTGCTGGCGTGTCATCAAGTATGCCTTCGATCTCGCTTCCAAGCGGCACAATCATGTCGCCAGCGTTGACAAGGCCAATGTTCTAAGCGACATCTATGGCTTCTGGCGCGAGGTCTTCTTGGAGGTTGCCAAAGGCTACCCGCAAGTAAAGCACGACTTCAACTTCGTGGATGCCATCACCATGTGGTTTGTCAAGAACCCGGAGTGGTTTGATGTCGTGGTCGCTCCAAACATGTTTGGCGACATAATCACTGACCTAGGTGCCATGATTCAGGGTGGACTTGGCCTGGCTCCGGGCGCGAACCTGAATCCGGAGGGAACGAGCATGTTTGAACCCATCCACGGCTCAGCTCCTAAATACCGGGGCATGAACAAGGTCAATCCCGTAGCCACCATCTGGGCAGGTGCACTGCTTCTCGATCATCTGGGCCAGCCTGAGGCAGCCGCGAGCATCGTGGCAGCCATCGAGCGGAACCTATTTGAAGGCAGGATAAAGACGTATGACTTAGGAGGAAGCTCGACCACCTCCGAGGTTGGCTCGGAGATAGCTCGCCTAGTGGGACTTGTCTAAGTCCCACCAGGGAAAAAGCTTTTATGTGGGATGCTTTTATTCCAAACTGCGTGCAGATTAAACGGCTTGAGGCATGCCAGGCAGCGGGGGCTCGTAGCTCAGTTAGGCAGAGCGTCTGGCTTTTAAGTTTTTGGATGAAGATACCAGGTGGTCGAGGGTTCAAATCCCCCCGAGCCCGTTTGGA